>JAYSVA010000579.1:0-2332 GCA_043718785.1 Hyphomicrobiaceae bacterium | reverse complement strand
AGCTGACCATCGAAGAATCGCGCGTCGTCGGCGCTAGCCTTGGCGCGGACTCGGTTCAGGCGGGCAAGCGCGCCGCGATGATCGGCTTTGCGCTGGTGATTGCGTTCATGGTGTTCGCCTACGGCCTGTTTGGGCTGTTCGCCGTCATCGCGGTGGCGATCAACGTGATGCTGATCATCGCGACGATGTCGCTGCTCGGCTCCACGCTGACGCTGCCGGGCATCGCCGGGATCGTGCTCACCATCGGCATGGCCGTGGACGCCAACGTACTGATCTACGAGCGCATGCGCGAGGAATTGCGAGCTGGGAAAACCACCATCGCCGCCCTCGACGCCGGCTTCAACCGTGCGTTCATTACCATCCTCGACAGTAACTTGACGACGCTGGTGGCTGGCATCGTGATGTTCTGGCTCGGCTCCGGCCCGATCCGTGGTTTTGCCGTCACCTTGTCGCTCGGCATTCTGACGACGGTGTTCACCGCATTCACCGTCACCCGCGTGTTGGTGTGGCTGTGGCTGAAGTCGCAGAAGACCACCAAAATGCAGTCGCCCCTGTCGTTTAATCCTGTGAGAACAGCATCATGAACATGTTCAAGGGCGTTGATTTCTTCCCGAATGGCACCAAGTGGGACATCGTCGGCAAGCGCGTGCTGTTCGTCGGCCTGTCGGTGTTTCTGGCGCTTGCGTCAATAGTGCTGCTAGCCACGCGCGGGCTGAACTACGGCGTCGACTTTAAGGGCGGCGCGATGGTTGAGGTGCAGGCTAAGACCGGCACCATCAACATCAACGAGCTGCGCGACCGGCTCGGCAAGTTGGCGCTGGGTGACGTGCAGGTGCAGGCGGTTGGACTGAAAGGCACGGAAGCGCTCATCCGAATAGCCCAGCAGGCGGACCAGAAGGCCCAGTCAGCCGCGAACGAAAAAGTCAAAGCGGTGCTGGGTGACGTCACCATCCGCCGCATCGAGGTGGTTGGTCCTGCCGTGTCGGCTGAACTGAAGCGCACGAGCTTGTGGGCGGTGATCGTCTCGATGCTGGGCATCTTTGCCTACGTCTGGTTCCAATACGAATGGCAGTTCTCCGTCGCCGCGATCCTGGCACTGATCCACGACGTGTTGATCACGGCGGGCATCTTCTCGCTGTTGCGTATCGAGTTCGATTTGTCGGTGGTGGCGGCGCTGCTGACGCTTGCGGGGTACTCGATCAACGACACGGTGGTGATCTTCGACCGGATTCGAGAGAACTTGCGCAAATACAAAAAGATGCCGCTGTTCGAGTTGATCAACCTGGCGGTCAACGAGACGCTGTCGCGCACCGTCTTGACGTCGTCGGTGACGTTTCTGGCGGTGTTGGCGCTGTATCTGTTCGGCACGGAAGTCATCCATGGCTTCTCGTTCGCCATGCTGTTCGGCATCATCATCGGCAGCTACTCGACGATCTTCGTGGCGGCCACGCTGCTGATCTGGCTTGGCGTCAAACGCGACGGCTGGACCGGACCAACGCCTGCGCAAAAGGCGGCAGCGAAGAACGCTTAATCACTGTGCTGGTTTCCCGGAAACCGCTGCGACCAACGGGAGCTTCGGTTATCCGGGATCTTAACCCGTTGCCGCATGAAAAAATCGTGCCTCACCCGATGCGGTGAAGACCCCGGATATTTTCCGCGCATGCGCGCGTAAAATTCCGGGGAACCAACGGAGGGAGAACGGACCATGGCAGAACTGACGGGACGTTTCCCCGGCCGCGCGCCCATCGACGCCTATGGGAACGGCGGCTTCCGGTTCGCTGACATGAGCCATCGCGGCTCAATCCTGTGCATGTCCGACGGCATCGACGCGTGGTCCTTCATTGACGGCGAGGAACTGACCTTGGCGACGATGCGGCCGATCCTCGCCCGCCTGCGGCTGCCGATGTTCCTGCTGCTCGGCACCGGCTCCGCCCAAGTGTTCCCACCCGCTGACGTGCGCCGCGCCTTCCTCGACGCCAAGATCGGTTTGGATGTGATGGACACGGGGGCTGCGGCCCGCACCTACAACATCTTGCTGGCCGAAAAACGCCCCGTCGCTGCGGCGCTGGTGGCGGTGGGTTAGAGGAACAGGGCTTTCCTGAGGCTCAGGCACATCGCTTCAGCAGCAGGTTTTTGTTGCCCGCTGACAAAGACGTGCGTTTCGCCGGACCTGCAAATGACCTTAACATCATAGGCGAGAGTGTCGCCGCTATCGTGGTCGACTACGGCGATATCAGCGATGTCTTTCGAATTGATGCGGACCGATGATCGCTCTACCAGCGAGCTCGTCTCGATAACGAGTTCGCCGGGTTTGCAGACCCAGAATTTTTGG
>JAYSVA010000578.1:0-5032 GCA_043718785.1 Hyphomicrobiaceae bacterium | reverse complement strand
AGCTGCCGAAGGACCCGTCGAAGCCAACGGAAACGTCGACCTCGCACGAGGTTGGCTCGCATCCCCTCGCGGGCAGCAAAGTGCTGATGACGCTGATTGCCCGCGATCATGCGGGCAACACCGGCAAATCCCGCACAGTAGAGATGGCGTTGCCGAGCCGGTCGTTCCGCAAGCCGCTGGCCCGCGCCGTCGTCGAGCAACGCCGCCGCCTCGCCGAGGATAGCCGCAACCGCGTCAACGTCGCGAAAGTCATCGACGCGCTGACGATGGAGCCGGTCGACTACATCAAGGACAGCCGCGCCTATCTCGGCCTGCGTGATGCCCGCCATCGCCTGCTGCGCGACCGCTCACGTGCGGGCCTGAAAAGCGTGATGGACCAGCTGTGGCATGTCGCGTTGCGACTGGAAGACGGCGGCAACAAAACCGAGGCCGAAAAGCGCCTGCGTGATGCGCAAGAAAAGCTGTCCGAAGCGCTGAAGAACGGCGCATCCGACGAGGAAATCCAGAAGCTGATGCAGGAGCTGCGTCAGGCCCTGGCTGAGTTCCTGCAGCAGCTCGCCGAGGGCCAGCAGCCGGGTGAACAGCAGCAGGGCCAGCAAGGCGACCAGCAGCTGAGCCAGCAGGATCTGGACCGGATGCTGCAGAACCTCGAAGATATGGCCCGCAACGGCTCGCGCGATCAGGCGCAGGACATGCTGAGCCAGCTGCAGGATCTGCTTGAAAACCTGCAGAAGGGCAACCAACAGGCCCAGCAGGGTCAAGGCGGCCAGGGTAATCAACAAATGATGCAGATGATGGACCAGTTCGGGGACATCATCGGCAAGCAACAGCAGCTGATGGACGAGACATTCTCGCAGAACCAGCAGGGTGAGCAGGGTCAGCAGGGTCAGCAAGGCCAACAGGGCCAGCAAGGCCAACAGGGCCAGCGCGGGCAGCAGCCGGGTCAAGGGCAGCAGGGCCAGAACGGACAACGCCGTCCGGGCCAAGGTCAGCAGCCGGGCCAGCAACCCGGCCAGCAACCTGGAGGCCAGGGCCAAGCTCAGCCGGGCCAGCCAGGTCAGGGCCTAGGCCAACGCCAGGGTAACCTCGGTGACCGGCTGGAGAAACTGCAGAAGGGCCTGCAAGGCCAAGGCATGCAGGCGCCCGAGCAGCTCGGGCAAGCCGAACAGTCGATGCGCAACGCTCAGGAAGCGCTGGAACGTGGCGACCTCGACCGTGCCGGGCGCGAGCAGGGCAAGGCGCTGGAGCAAATGCGTCAGGGTGCCCAACAGATGGCGCAGGAAATGCAGAAGCGCCAGGGCAACCGCTTTGGTCAGAACGGCCCGTCAGGCGATGCCCCGCGCGATCCGCTCGGCCGCCCACGTGCCTCCGAAGGACCGGATTTCGGCACGTCGGTGAAAGTCCCTGACGCCATCGAAATGCAAACCGCCCGCGAAATCCTCGAAGAACTGCGGCGGCGGTTGGGTGACCCATCCCGGCCCACCGGTGAGATCGACTACATCGAGCGGCTGCTGAGAAGGTTCTGATACCGCGGTCAATTTTCTTGACCGGTGGTATCCGCGCGCGGGGTTGGTGGGGCGGCCGCGCGCAAGCTAAAGATCTCATACCACCGGTCAAAATTTTTGACCGGTGGTATGAGTGGGAAATTGATGGTGGTTTGATCAATGGCCAAACTCGCGGCCATGGACGGCGTTCCCGGATGGCACCAAGCTTGTCACCGTCCACAATTCGATCCGCAGCGGTGCTGGCCAACACGGCGACCGGCAGATCCAGGTTGGCAGCCACTACCACTTCTACGAAAACAACCGCGCCGCCGCCCGTGGCCAGCGCCTCGACATCGCCGCCGGTACCGCACCTATATTATTATATAATCCCGTCATGGTCCGCGTTCCTGGCCGAAGGATTGTCGGACGAGGCGGCCATGCGCCTCCGTGATCATCTGCAAACCGGACGACCGCTCGGTAGCGACGCGTTTGTCGCCGATGTAGAGGCATTGACGAAGCGCAAACTCGCCGCCCGCCCCGTCGGTCGCCCCCGAAAAATCACGACAGATAATGCGCAACTCGGTTTTTGGGAGAGTAAACAATAGGATACTGTCACCTATATTTAGAATCTAGGGCTAAGAGCGCGAGAAAGAGATCGTCGGTCATTTTGAAAATCCACGTCTAAAGGATCCGCTCTCTAGGGAGTTCGCATACGTTGCCAGCTTGCCAATGTGGCGACGACTCTGGCCATCCAGCATTTTACCCCAGTAACTCTCCAACCACGGCAGCTTAGTCTTGATGCCGGTGGTCAAGGGTGTTCCGCCGCCGAACAGCCAGGAGTACCAGCGTTGCGGTTCGACCAGCTCGAAGCTGATCCGCTTGATCGAGACGCCGGGTCCGAGGGTCTCGGCGGGATTGGCCGGGTCAACCTTCATAACGGTTGCTGGCTTGGTCACATCAGCAAACGTGACAAACTCTGGCAACCCGCCAAGCCGCCCGTTGCCGGGTGACAATTCGCGGGCGCTGCGCTGCTGGATCGCGGCGGCAAGGCCAGCGTTTTGGCCGTCTTCCCAGTCAGAGGCCCAGCCATAGATTTCCGGAACCGGGTTCCAGGGCGCGTAATCGTAGTCGTTGTACTTGAATGTCAGAAGCGCGATCAACGGTCGGCGGGTGGGGCCGAGATCGATGTACAGCGCCTCACCGGTGGTACGGCTTCGCACCCCGCGGCCCTCGGGTAACGTCAACTTCGAGGTGTTCTGCCAGGCCTCGTGCTCAACGACGCTGAAGCCGGTCTTTACTTCGCCGTCGACCAGCACGTCGATGGTGAGTTTGCTGCGGTACAGGTACGATGTGCTGGGCAGGCACCCCGCCAGCAGCGTACAGGCTGTGGTGAGGGCTAGTAGTTTTGTCGCTCGGCTAAGTTGGGAGACATGCGCCGGTTTCATGCCGATGCCTCGGGGCTGGAGGCAAGCAGTTCACTAAGCAATTCAACACGCAGCTTGTTCTCCGCATCCGGTGTAACAATATGCACGGCTTGATTTTTCCAGGTCGTTCCGAACAGTTCCGCCATAGTTGCGGCGATCTGGCGTGGCTCACCTGCGACGTCAACAATCCAGATGTGCTCGCCGCTGCGCCAGTCCTGCGGCAGCAACCGGATGCGATTGGTCGGATTGGCGCGCAGGCGCTGGTCGATGTCGTCCGACACGCTGGCCCAGGTTACGACGGCAACAGGAGCGCGTGCGCCGGTGTCCTGATGCTGAAGCTCCGCCACATAGATTTGCCCGGTCAGGACGGCTGGCATCACCAGCCATTCGATGTCCGCCAGTGTATGGAACTTGTAAGCGGGCGATTTCGACATTACGACCACAGCATCGCCAATCGATGCCGAGATCAGCTTCGACAAGGCGGCACCGACGTGGGTTTTATCCAACGATTTCAGGTGTTCGGCGATTGCCGCCGCCGCCTGCTGTTCAGTTTCTGTCGCTAAGCTCATCGTCGCCATCCCACCCGTCTGTTCAACCACCGCACTGAGAGTGCCCGCACACGTGGCACCCTAGCCAAATCTACCCCAGCCAAAACACGCGGGGATAACTTTCATGCGGATTTTGCTACGGCCCCGTCCCCGGCCAATTTCCGGAGCATCTCGGCATCGACCTGTCGGGCGGCGACGGGGTGGACGTTGAGTTCGCCTGACTTGACGAGGCGCGAGAAGCTGGCCAGCACCATCGAGGCGAGTTTCGGCGTCGGCGCGATGACGTCGAGCAGCCAGGCGTGGTCGCCGCCGTCTGTGCTGCCGGACGTCCAGTCCTCCGGCTTCAGCTTGACCGGGAAGACGCGGGCCTTGACCTGAGCGCGGATGCGGGCATCGACCTCGGTCGAGACGCTCGCCCAGATGGCGATGCCAGCGACGTTATCGAGCGCGCCGATTTCCAGCGAGCCTGCCTCGTCGTCCTTCTTGTGCGTGGCGACGATCAGCCGGTCGCGGATCAGCGGCTCCACCACAATCGCCTTCAGATCAATCAGGCTAAGATACTGGTAACGTGGCAGCGCTGCCATGGCCAATACAACCTGGCCAAGCGTGCTGTGGATGCGCCCCCGCATCTCCGCGATCTGTGCCCGGACCTTCGGGTCAGCCAGCGCGTCCTGTCTTATCGTTGCAGCGATCATGTTCGGCCCGATGGGAATCGTTTGTGCAATGATAGCGCACAATCGCTCGACCAACGGCGGAATGTTGGGTTCGGCAGCAACGTCATACACCCCTCCCCCAGCCCCTCAGTGCATATCTGGCATGAGCGGGAAAACGTCGGCGTTGGCTTGTGCCGTTAACGTCCAGGGTTCATGCTTTCTGAGAACAAATGACTCGGGGGCCCCTGTTTTGGGCAAGGCAGATGGGCGCGACGACAACGGGACAGGCTGCGACGGCAGCAGGGGGCGGGCGGTTGCCATCAGTTTTAGCATTCGCGTCGCAAGCCAAGGCCCGGCTGATCGACAGTGGCGCGGCGGGGAAGCGTAGCGATCCGCTGCTCGGGCTGTTCTGGGTGACGTTGGCGATGGCGTGTTTCGCCGGGCTCGGCGCGTTCGCCAAATATGCCGGTAACAACGGCATGGCACCGCTGCAAATCGTGTTCTTTCGCAACATCTTCTGCCTGTTGTTCCTGCTGCCGCTGCTCGGGCTACGCGGCACGTCCTTGTTGAAAACCGACCAGATCGGCATGTACGGTATCCGCGTCGGCCTCGCCTTCATCTCGATGATGGCGTGGTTTTACTCGCTGATGCTGATCCCGTTCGGTGAACTCAGCGCCATTGGCTTCCTCGGCCCGCTCTTTGGCACGCTGACAGCCGTGTTGTTCCTCGGTGAGGTCGTCAAAGGTCGCCGCATTACGGCGCTGGCCGTCGGCTTTATCGGTGCGATGGTGATGCTGCGGCCAACCAGTGGCGGCTTCGGCCTGGGCCAAGCGCTGGCGCTGTTCTCGGCGATGACAGCGGGGGTTGTCGGGCCACTGCTGAAGCAGATGACCGCCAAGGATGACGCCGACCGCATCGTCTTC
>JAYSVA010000577.1:0-11978 GCA_043718785.1 Hyphomicrobiaceae bacterium | reverse complement strand
GATCGCCGAACAGCAGCAGTCGCACCCCGCCAAACGGCTCCTTCGGCTTGCTGCGGTTCAGCCGCAAGCTGAGATCGATGGCGGCCATCACGTCGGAGCGGACCATCGAAATCTCATCAATGATCAGCAGTTTGAGCCGCCGCATCACGCCGCCATTACGGCTGCGGCGGATATCTTCGGGCTGGATCATTTTCGGCGGCAGGCCGAAGAACGAGTGGATGGTCTGGCCGCCTGCAGTCACGGCCGCTAGACCCGTCGGTGCCACGACGACAGAGGACTGCGCCGTCATGTCCCGTAGCGCCCGTAGCAGGGTCGATTTCCCGGTTCCAGCGCGTCCCGTAACGAACAGGTGACCAGTCTGGTTCTGCATGAAATCCAAGGCAACATCATAGTCGGCGGTGGCGTTGACGCCCGCGGGCCAACTTGTTGTGGCCAAAATCGGCTGTCCCGCCTTGGCGCTGGACCCCGCTTGTGTCGTCGGCAGTAGGGGCGGGGAGGGCACTTGTCATGTCCGTGGTTGGAGGATCCAAAAAACGGATCCGGCCTGAGTCGCAGGTTCGAACCTACTCGTCCACGCCACGTCTGACCATTGCTCTATCGTGCGCCACGCCAAACCGGCTGGCCCGATGTGGGCCAGCTGGGTCGTCTCGCGTCAATCAAGGCTTTTTCGCAGGGGCTGCAGCTGGCGCAGGCGTCGTCGCAGCACCGGCTGCGGCCTTGGCTTTGTCTGCCATCTCAGCTGCCTTGGCTTTCGCAGCCGCTGCTGCTTCCGTTGCTTTGGCTTTCAGCGCCGCCGCCGCTTCAGTTGCTTTCACCTTCATCGCCGCAGCTTTTTCCGCCGCTTTCGCTTTCAGCTCCTGTGCGCGCATCGCCATTTTCACCGTCCGGGGCAGCATCACAGTATCGACGACGTGGATCACGCCATTTGATGCCTTGATGTCCGGCGTCGTGACGGTTGCACCGCTGACAACAACGCCTTTGGTTAAGTTGATGGAGACATCCGATCCCTGCGCCGATTTCAAGCCGAATTGCTTAGCTGCCGCTTTGCCAAGGCGAGCGGAATCGTAGGCGCCGGGAACCACGTGGAACTTCACGATGCTGGCCAGTTTGTCTTTAGCCTCAGGCTTCAACAGTCCTTCGAGGGTGCCAGCTGGCAGCTTTTTGAACGCCGCATCGGTTGGCGCGAACACTGTGAACGGGCCTTTGCCCTTCAGCGTTTCGACCAGACCCGCAGCTTTGACGGCTGCAACCAGGGTGGTGAAATCTTTGTTGCCAGCGGCGACATCGACAATGTCCTGCGTCTGGGCAAGCGTCGGCGTTGCGAAAGTCAATGGTAGGCAAGCCGCAAGCGTGAGAATAGCGGTCGAGATGCGCTTCATGGTCGTCTCCTCAGATTGTTGTCGTACCGCGCGTCTACGCGTGGTGAACCTTAAGAGTTCACAATACCTTTGTGAACCTGCTGTGACTGCTGTTCAGCGTAAATCGGCCACAGTCAGCAAAGGCGCATAAACAAGGCCGGCCGCGCGAATGGTTTCTGCAGCCCCCTCCTGACGATCGACGATCGTGATGATCCGGAGAATGTTGGCACCCTCAGCGCGGGCCGCCGCCACGGCCTTGAGGGGCGATTCGCCTGTCGTTGTGGTATCTTCGAGGATGACGACGCTGCGGCCCTTCAGCGTTTCGCCCCTGGGCAAGCCCTCAACTAGGCTCTTGGTGCCGTGGTCTTTGACGGCCTTGCGGATGAAGAACGTGCCAACCGGGAAGCCGCGCGCAAAGCTGACCGCCCCAGCCGCCGCTGCCATCGGGATCGCGCCGACCTCAAGTCCGCCGATGAAGTCGGCATTCAAACCATCGAGGGCATCGACAATCAGGTGGCCGATCAGATGGGCGCCCTCGGCGTGCATCATTGTTGGCTTCATGTTGATGTAGAACGGCGAGGTCCGCCCCGAAGCCAGCGTAAACGGTCCGCCCTCCAGATACGACCGCTGCTTGATGATCTCAATCAGCCGCTGGCGGTTGGCGGTATGGTTGTTTGACATGGGGGGCGCGCTCCTCAATCCTGGGATAACGTCAAAGCTTGCAGCGCTTTCGCGCCAGCTTGGTTGCCAAGTCAAGGTGCGTTTTGATACTCATTAGCAGGAACTGCAACATGCCGCCCGCGCGCGGTCCACAGGGACGCCAGATGTTCAACCCAGAAAAACCGCCAGAACTGCAGGTCACCCAATGGCTCAACGCCAAAGCGCCGATCACGTTGGCGGGCTTGAAAGGCCGCGTTGTCGTCGTGTCGGCCTTTCAAATGCTGTGCCCGGGCTGCGTATCCCACGGCCTGCCGCAGGCGAAGAAGCTGGTGGAGCGCTTTTCGAGCAGTGAAGTCGCCGTCATCGGGCTACACTCGGTGTTCGAGCACCACGATGTCATGACACCCGCAGCGTTGACCGCATTCGTCTACGAGTACCGCTGGCCGTTCGCTATTGGCATCGACAAGCCGGACGGCAAGGATCTGCCGATGACCATGGCAGCCTATGAAATGCGGGGAACGCCGACGCTGCTGTTGTTTGATCGCCAAGGCCGCCTGCGCCGTCACTATCTCGGCCAAGTCGATGACATCAGGCTCAGCGCCGAAATCATGAGCCTCGCCATCGAAGATGCGAATGCGTCGCGCGAAGACTCAATCAACATTGAGCGCCGCCTCGCCGCCGCACTCATTGATACGGAAGCGCATGATCACGACCACGATCACGTCCATGGCGGTGACTGCTGCGGTCACGATCACGGCGATCACGGCCATAGTCACGACCATGATCACAGCCACGATCACGCTGGCAAACCAGCGGCAAAACCGGCCAAAGCCAAACACTAAGCGGTTTTCGGGCGGATCGGAATGCTGGGGTCAAGGGCGTAATAGTCGCCCTTGTCCTCAGTGAAAATCTGCACGTCAACGGCAACGCCAGTCGGGCTGTCGAGGCAGCCCGCCGTCACCGAGATCGTGTCGCGGGCGGCGGCATCCCAAAACAGCACAGACCCGCAGTCGCCGCAGAAGCCCCGGCGGGCGAAATCCGACGATGCATACCATTTCAGGCGGCTGTCATCAGCGAACGTTAGCGCGGTGCGTTTGACATTGGTGTACGCATCAACGTGACCATGCCAGCGGCGACACTGGCCGCAGTGGCACACCGACACGCCCCGCATCGGACCGCTGAGGGTGAACCGGACAGCGCCACACAGGCACTGCCCTTTCACTTTGGCTGATGTGTCGCTCATAACGCATACCCCAGGGCTAGGTGAATAACACCATTACTGCCCTGCGGTCTGCCGCGCGTCCAGCAGTTCGGATTTCAACTGCCCCTGCCGATCCCGCAGCACCAGACGATACACGAACTTGCTGTGTTCTTCGCAAAGCGTCACCTTGATCACCGTTGCGCCGGGATGTTTGGCACTCGCCAGCTTGCTGACCCGTTCAACCGGCATCAGCGTTTCGCGTCGAACAATGACGGCCGCCTCTGACCAATCGGCCCAGCACTTTGCGTCCGGTGCAGCGCGGGCTTCTTGCTTGGGCACCATCAATTGAGACGGAGCGGACTGAGCAGCAAGCGGTAGGGCACCGCCGATCATCAGCGAAAGGGCTAGCAGTGTTGTTTTCCATCGATGCATGAACCCCCTCCTTTTTTGAAAATTCTGCCGCGTCATTTCGTACGGTTAGTCCACGCAGCGTGAACGTGCTGTGAACGCCGGCTGGCGCCTCCAGGAGGTGCCAGCCAACTGCTACTGGGGTGTACGGCTGATCAAGCGCGGCTGTCAAATCTGTAACGAGACATGGCGTCGCTCCAGCTTCGTCGTGGCGGCAGCTCGGCCATACAGCGCCATGATGGTGCCGATCAGTCCGGTGATCGCCTGGGCAACCACCACGAGGTTGTCACCGAGCTGACGGATCAGTTCTGGTGTGAGGTCGAGGCCAAGCGCTGGCCCCAGCAGCGGCAGCACGGTGCTCAACGCTGTGATCAGCGTGCCCCAAATCGTGATTGAATGCCCCCACCATTTGGCGGGCACGGGCAGGCTTGGCGTGGCGGTGTTGGTCGGCATAGGGGAAACTCCTTGTGGGTTTGGTGAAGTCGTTGGGGTTGCAAAACTAAGTTTCTGGGCGGCGGCGAGGGTGGCTTCGACCCGGGCAAGCCAGCCCCGGCCGAACCGCCAGAAATGTCCGAGGCGGCGGTAACGCACACGCCGCAGGTCGGCATAGCGTTCGAGTGTGCGCCCGACCGGTTGCGTGCTGGCAGCCCTGACTGTCAGCGGGCCGATCTCGCCATCGGCTTCGACGTCGAGTGCCTGCTGCAGCAGCTGAGTGGCGCCGCCCACCCCGTGATTGACGGCGGCATCGAAGTGCATGAGGGCGAGCGCTAGGGGCAGCTGGTCAGCGCGGCACCGCTGCCAGTAGCGGTCGAGGTAGATCGTCCGCACGGTGTCTGTTGAGATCGTCCGCAGTTCCGCCTTGAGAGCGGGAAACGTCGCCGCGGTGACGGTGACGTTCGTATGCGCTGCCAGGGTTGCCAGGGTAATGCCGAAGTTCGTCGGGCCGCCGGGATCATGGGGATCATCCGTCCAACCGCCCTCCATCGCCAGCACGTGGGCCAAGCAGACGTCGAAGCTGGCGGCGCTGCTCGTTATGGCCGTTGCGGTGCCGTCTCCAGGCCAGCGCAACCCCAGCAGGTCAGCTTTGGCCATCGTGGTGATCGATACCGCATCGCCCTGATTGCCACCGAGTACGCGGATGCGGTCGCCGACGTCGCCAAGCCAGAAGGCGACGTGTCCGGCACTTGGGTCGCTGCCTCGTTTGAATACTGCAATGGCACCGGGGCGTCCCGTCGCCAGCGCGTGGCCCCAACTGAGGTAGGAGCGCGCCATCAAACTGCGCGTGCTCGCCAGTCCCGCCGCCTCCAGCATCGCCCCGACAAACGCCGCACACCACGCGACCTCGTCATGCCGGATTTCGGGGTGCCCAACCCGTCGGTAGAATTCGACGATACGCGGGTTGTCGGTCGTGCCGGGCTGCTCGCGCTGGCCCAGCTCGGCAAGGGCAGGGTTCAGCCAAGGCGCTGCCGTCGCCGACTGAAGATCAGTCGTCATAGTGGTTCTCCAAAGATGTTGTAAACTATTGTCGTATTTGCATCACTTCCCCTCTCCCCGCCCTCTTGCGGGGAGAGGGTATCGGCTGATCGGGCGCATGCCTGATCAAGCCGAGGGTGAGGGGCGGCGGCTTGCGCCGACACGCATCAAACCGTCGCGCCGGCAGCGGTGCCTCGGCCCCAGACAGTGCTCATTTGATAGACGCTGAGTTGGATGGACGACTGCGGCACCCCAAAGTCCGCAACCTGCATGGCGGCGGTGTACGTCACGCTCGGGGTCGAAGATGTGATCGTCCGTTTCACACCGATGCCGTCGCGGATGTCGACTTCGTAGCGTTCGCTGTCTTCGGCGAGCGGCACATCGCTGCCCACCCAATTGTCGCCGCCGCGCCGGGTCCGACGGATCCAGCGGAGCTGTAGCTCCCCATTGGCCCTGGTTCCGCGCAGATGCACCGGTGACAGCGGTCGCGCGCCCAAGCCGACATAGGTATGACCCACCGCCAGATAGTTGGCGCTGCCGATATCCCTGGCCGCCGGTCCGATGCGCCATTGTAGCGGCAGACCAACTTGCGACGCCGTCAAGTCAATTGCCGTGACGCCGCCGGACAGCAGCACGAACGCCGCCCCCGCCGCCAGCACTGGTTCTATCGTCCCCTCGGTGCCCGCCTGCCCGCGCAGCAATCCGGACAACTGATAGGTCTGCGCTGCCACCAAGGTTGCCGTGGTGAATTGGAACACTTCCCACGCACCGTTGGCCGTGCGCAGCGCCGCCACATTCGCTCCGGCCAGCAACTGCAGCGACGTTGCCGACGTCAGCTGCCCCACCCCAATTTTCACCGTCAACCGGTTGCCATGATCGATGCGTGAGGTTGGCCCGTCCGGCAGTGCACTGAGCGTCTCGCCGATGATCGAGGCGGCGTTGATGATGCCTTTCAGCTTAAACCCGGTGGTATCCGGCGATTGGTACACTGCCAGCGCCCCCGGCCATGGCGATTGCGCCGCCGCGATGTAGCCCGCATTGTCCGCCTCCTCCCCCGTCAGCAACGGTAGATCGAGCAGGATCACCAGCGGTTGACCGCTGGCAATGGGCGGCATTGTCGGTGCCACCCGCTCCGGGCTGGCAACACGGTCGTACACGTCAGGATCAAGTCCGCGCGCCTCCATATCCCTCGCCCCGTGATCGCCGATTTCCGTCACCCGCAGCAGGTGGTCGCGGCCCTGCCGGTTGATCACCACTGCATCACCCGGTTCAACGGCTAGGCGGCTCGGCGGTAGGCTGAACGACGCCCGCTCGCGCGCCGCCCAGGTTTCGAACAGCCAGGCATCCGCCAGCTCACCGGCTTGGTCCGGATCGAGCAGGATCGGCAGGTCCGCCTGTGCCACGCGGCCACTGGCACTGGCCAGCCGCGCCGCTGACGCGACGGCGCGATGGTAGTCCGCCGCTGCCGACAAAAATGCAATCTTGGCGGTGGCGGGCAGATCGGTTTCCTGGCCTCGTGTCAGTTTCAGCAACGGCGCTCCAGCACTGGCTTCTACTAGGTCGTCCTCGTTCAGGGTGGCCACCGCTGCCGCCGCGCCGCGATGGCGGAAGACGATCTGGCCTTCACTCTCCAGGCTGTCGAAGAAGTACGCAAGTTCGAGCGGCTGCAGCGCATCACGCGGGCTCATGATCCGGTCGATGACATAGCCGGGCACAATGCCCGCAAGGAGCTTGGCGTCGAACGCGGGCGCGCGATAGTCCGCCATGATCTGACCGACCACATCGGCCAGCGGCATGCTGGCGATGCGGCCGTTCAGCCAATGGCCCAGCCGCCAGTTGCTACCGTCCGACCACGTTGTCACATCATTCGGGAATGCCGGGTAAGGCCGCGTATCCCAGGCATAGACGTAGATGCGATCCGTCGCCACCATCGGCGCGCCGTACACGGTCGATACTGGATTGAGCCCCGCCACATGGTCCGGGTGAGCCAGATCATAAGCTTCTACCAGCGCCTGTATGTAACGCCGTTGCATCAGATCATCGCGGCGGCCATTGGAGAAGTACGGCAGGCCCGACTCGACGCTTTTCGGATCAACGAACACGTTCGGCTGGTTGGCGCCTTTATCGACCGCCGGGCAGCCGATTTCGAGGAGCCACACCGGCTTGGATTGCGGCACCCAGGCCGTCGGTGTTGCCACCTCAACACCGGCGACGCGATTGACATGCGGGTTCAGCCACCACGATTTCAGGTCTTTATAGCGAAACACCCAGGGCTTGCCCTGGCCATCGGTGATCGGCGTGCGGGTTTGGCTGTGGCGGTCGGCATCGCTGGCATAGTACCAGTCAAAGCCCTCGCCGCCGGTCAGCCCGGATTTCAAGTAGGCCAAGTCGTACACTGATGGCACGCCCGCCGCCGCATCCAGATGATCCCGGCCCGCCCGCCAATCCGCCAGTGGCCAATACAAGTCGATGCCAATGGCATCAATGGCTGGCGACGCCCACAGCGGGTCAAGGTGGAAGGTCACGTCCCCCGATCCATCGGCGGGTTGATGGCCGAAATACTCGGACCAGTCGGCACCATAGGTGATCTTCGCTGCCGGGCCGAGGATGCTGCGCACATCCGCTGCGAGCTGAACGAGAGCGGCAACGAACGGGTACGTCCCGCCATTCTCCCGGACCGTGGTAAGCCCGCGAAGCTCCGAGCCGATGACGAAGGCCGACACGCCGCCCGCCGCTTTGGCGAGATAAGCATGGTGCAGAATGAACCGCCGGAACGACCATTCAGCTGGGCCGCTATAGATCACCTGATCACCAGCCACAGCAAAGTCGCTGGTAGCAGCGGTGCCAATGAACGCCGCCAGCTGCGCCGCCGCCGTGGCCGTCTTGTCCGGCGATCCGCTCTGGCCGGGCGCGGGCGCGCACGTCACCCGCCCGCGCCATGGATACGCCGGTTGCGCCGCGCCGCCATAGGGATTGGCGAGCGTGTTGCCAGCCGCAATATCCATCAGCACAAACGGCGTCAGCGTCACATTGAGCCCGCGCGCCACCAGATTGCGGATCGCCGACACCACAGTGCTGTCTGACGGCGTGCCACCATACGCTGGCCGCCCGTCGCGCTGGGTGACCACGCGTGCAGTGCTCCGTGAGAGGCCGGCCACGCTCCACACCAGCGGTGCCGTGTCCTTGGCCACTCGCTCAACACCCGGCATGATCTGGCATTGCTCAGCCCGCAAATCGGTGCCGAACCAGCTCGACACCAGCGACACCGATTTAGCGTTCGGCAATGCCGCCTCAAGTTGATCAACGGCGACGGTGAAGTCAGTCGCGCCAAGCCGGGTGTGGGCATTTTCGCTCAGCCGCTCGCCGCCGAAACCGTTGCGGGTGACGGCCTGGTCGGCAAGCACAAACTCGCCGCTGCCGGGGATCAGCACGACGCCTTTGATGCTGGTGCTCACTTTATCGAGCGCGCGGAACACTTCGAACGACAGTTGCGGCATGCGGTTGCCAAAATCGGCCAGTGCCAGATGTTCGAACACCACATAAGCCAGCCCCCGGAAGGCGGGAGCAGTGGGTCCTGCCTTGGCCAGGATCAATCCGTCCGGCAGCTGTGTTTCACTGCCGAAATAGACCCGGTAGCTTACCGCCGACAAGTCCAGCTCGACGCCGTTCGCCCAGATGCGACCCAATCCCGTGATCTCGCCCTCGCACAGGCCAACCGCGAAATTGGCGTAGTAGCGGTAACTGACCGAGGTGGTCGCCTCCGGGGCCGCGCCCCCTCCATCCGCGCCGCCCTTGCTGCTACCGCCGGCCTCGCTGGTCGAGACTTCCTCGTCAAACGGCGTGGCCCAGATCAGCTGGCCGCCGAGCCGGGCGCGTCCGTAGACGCGCGGGATTGGCGCGCCCTCGGTTGAGGTGGTGACGTGCAGGTCGGTCAGTCGCGGCCCGTGGACGATGCGCGATTGCCCGGACGAGCCGAATAAGGCGCTGTCAATGGCGCCGCCCGCCAGCTTGCCGAGGCTGCCGCCGATCTCGGCACCGGAGATCGCAAAGTCGAAGGCGGAGGCGCCGCCAGGCAGCAGAAAATCGCCAGCGATGGCGCCAGCAGTCGATAAGGCGAGCGTTGCCATTAGTCTGATGCTCCCGGAAACGTGAACGCCGCGACCATGCGCCGACGCCACCATGGCGTCAGCGCGATTTCCGTGGCGGGGCCGCCCTCCATGGCGTGGACAAATTGGTTGGCGGTGGTGAGAATGCCGACATGCTTGGCTGGCGATCCCGGCCGGAAGCGGAACACCACGACGTCCCCCGCTCTAGCATCAGCCAACGGAATAAGCGTCAGATGCCGGGTCGCGGCACCGATCAGGGTTTCATCGCCCGACGCCTCGGCCCAGTCGCGACTGTAAGCGGGCGGCGTTTCGGCGGTGGTGCCGTACAGCGTGTGCCAGACACCGCGCACGAGGCCGAGGCAATCCGCACCGACGCCGAGGCAGCTGCTCTGATGATGATACGGCGTGCCAATCCAGCTGCGGGCGGCACGGATGATCGCTGCTCGTTTGATCATGCGATCCTCCGTTGGCTGGCGCGGCTGGTCAGAAAGTCGTTGCCCGGCATGTCGGGAAAGCCCCTGAAATTGAGTGTGTTGGTGAATTTGGTGGCGCAGGTGGCCAGCGCCTTGTCACAACCGGCGGTGACAGTGAACGTCGTGCCAGCCGCGATGGGCTCGGCGGTTTCCTGCCAGAGTTCCAGCGTGACCGTTGCGCCCGAAAGCGTGTGCCGCTTGACCTCAATGGCACGGCCCACATTGGCCCCGCTGGTGAAGGTCAGCAGTCCGCGCGTGAACCAAGCGTCGGCAAATCCGCCCAAGCCGGAAGCCGTGAAGCGGCGTCGCGAGCTGGTTGCCGCCACTTGGCCGGTGTCCTTGAAGGCGGCGGCGTTGAGGTTGATGCCGCAGCGCACTGAACCAACATCAACATCGCAGTTGTGCTGATACAGCCGTCCGCTCGGTTGCCCCATGTAGTGGGCGAGGCCGCGCACTTCGGCGACGAATGTGGAGCCGTGGCGGCGGACTTCGCCAATCGAGCCGACACGCATCACCGCCCGCTGATCCGTCGCCTGCCAATTGACCCGGAAGATCTCAATTTTGGCGTCGTCGAACTTGGCACCAGCCAATCCGGCTTCGTCCAACCGGTCGGACACCAGCGCGCTCTCGACTTCCAGGTTGTCAACGGACAACCCAATGGAGTCGCGGATCTCAGTCGCGGTGAACCCGGCTTGCGCCTCGAACGTGGTGCCGCCGAACGTCAGGTCGCGGTCGTGGTCGGTGAAGCCGATCACTACGCCATCGCGGCGGGTCAGTCGCCAACACCAGCACAGCGTCGTCGCGCCGCTATCGAGATGCGCTTGCAAACCGGGAGCGAGCAATTTCATGGGCGCACCTCAATCAGTGGGATATGCGGGATGGTGCCGTGGCTGATGCCCTGCACGTGGATGTCGAGTTTGTCGGTGTCGAACCGCACCGGGCAGTCGAAGTCAAATCCAGCCGTGATGGCCGCGCCCGTTGGTGGGATGTGCCCGGCGAGAAAGGTGAGTTGTCCGTTGGCTGTGTTGACAGCAAACGCCGCGCCCGGCTTGGTCACCCCGGCAACTGCCACCGTCACTGTGCCAGCGACCGGCTTGCTGATGGTGCGGGCCCAGGGTGCGTGTGCGGAGCCGTAAATCTTGACCAACTGGAATGTCGCCGTGCTGCCATTGCCGGTGCCGATGACCTGGTCCGTGGCCGCTGGCACTAAACCCGGAGCACAGGATTTCCAGTCGGTCGGGTCCTTCCAGCGGAAGCCGTGCAGGCGGCCCCGGCGCTCCTCAAAGAACGTGATGACCGCGCTGAGATCATCAAGCGAGCGGACGCCATAACCGGCGTTCCAGCTGCGACGTGAGTTGGCCCAGCGGCTGTTGCGCTCCTCATGCCCGGAGCCGAGAATCACAACATCGGTGCGCCGCTCCGGGCCGCCGCTCGAGCCGAGCGAGATCGCCGTCGGGAAACGGATTTCGTGGAAGGACATGGTTGGTTCCGTTCAAAGGTTACGCTGGCCCTGCGCCACCGCGCGGGCAAAAATCGCCGCCATCTGCGTCTGCGAGCGACGGACGGTGGCGCTCTCGCCGCTGCTAACGGCGGGCTGCTGTGGTGCAACAGGGAATGACTGAAGGGGCGGCGATGGCTGCTGCACCTCACCCGATGCCGGCGGCACCCGGCTCGGCATCGCCCGCCGCCCAAGCGTTCGCGCAATCCCCGAACGATATGGCTTGCTCCCCGGTTTGGTGCGGCCGGGTTCAGCCGTTGCATCATGTGTACTCATCGTGTTGGCTCCCGAGGTGGTTCAAATCGCTGCAAAGGTGATGGCACCGGCGCTGGCGAGGGTCAGATCAAAGCTGACTTCGGCGTCGTGGGGTGCGCTGAACGTCAACGCTGTGATCTGGAACGGGCCTTCGATGGTGCCAAAATCCGGGATCACGATTTGCCACGCGGGCAAAGCGCCATTGAAGAACGCAGCGCGGATCAGCGCATCGGAGGCGGCATCCTTGAAGATGCCAGCGCCTGCCACCTGCATCGCGCGTAGTCCGGCCCCCGCCAGCAACTGCCGCCATCGACCAGGGGAGTCCTGGTGCGTCATATCGATGACCTGAGCATTGAACGCCAAGGTGCGGGATCGCAACCCAGCGACAGCAACAAACGTACCCGTCGCATCCTGCAGTTTCAGTAGAAAGTCTTTGCCTCGTTGTGCGGCCATGGTGGTTCTCTGGATCAAAGTTGGAACGGTGACTAACCAGCGTTGGCGTTGACCGCGGGTCTAGTTTTTCTCCTCCTCCCCCTTGAGGGGGGA
>JAYSVA010000576.1:0-5035 GCA_043718785.1 Hyphomicrobiaceae bacterium | reverse complement strand
GGGTGCGCGTGATCATCGACCAGACCTTCCCGCTGGCCGACGCCGCCAAAGCCCACGCCCGGATGGAATCCAGCCAGCACATCGGCAAAATCATCCTGACGGTGTGAGCGGCCATCGGAGCGCTTCACCGCCCCGGCTTGGTCAGCAGCCCGACTAGCAGCGTCATGATCACGCCGCCGATTGCGCCGCCGGAGGCTTGGGCGAGTAGGGTGCCGGGGTCTGTGCCGTTGGCGGCTGAGGTGGCGGCGAGGCCGAGGCTGGTGTTGACCAGCTGGCTGCCGATGCCGCCGCCGATCAGGCCCGCCAGCGAGTTGCCGAATATGCCCAAATTGAGCGAGCGGAACAGGCTGCCAGCTAGATTGCCGCCCGCAGCACCACTCACACATTGCACGGCCAGCGGGATCAGATCGAGTGCACCCATGACGTTGCCTTGTCGCTGTTGATCTGGTGCACGGAGGGTATCACACCAAACCGCAAAGTCTGTAGCGCCCTGGGTGCAAGACCTTTGTGAACCCTTGCGAAATTCGCTGGGCCGCGCCACATCAACGCTGACGCGCACGCTAACCGCAACGGGACCACGCTATGAGCACGCACACGTCTGAGACCACCTGGTACGGCACCACCATTCTGACCGTGCGCAAGGGCAACAAGGTGGTGATCGCAGGCGACGGGCAGGTCAGCCTCGGCGCGACGATCATCAAGGGTAATGCTCGCAAAGTCCGCTCCATCGGGCGCGGCGACGTCATCGGCGGGTTCGCGGGTGCCACCGCTGACGCGTTCACGCTGTTCCAGCGGCTGGAGGCCAAGCTCGAGCAGTATCCCGGCCAGTTGACACGCGCCTGCGTTGAACTCGCCAAGGACTGGCGCACCGACCGCTATCTGCGCCGCCTGGAAGCGATGATGATCGTCGCTGACGCTACAACCTCGCTGGTCCTGACCGGCACCGGCGACGTGCTGGAGCCAGAGCATAACGTCATGGGCATCGGCTCTGGCGGCATGTACGCCCTGTCCGCCGCCCGCGCCCTGATCGACACCGACCTGGACGCCGAAGCCATTGCCCGCAAATCCATGGCCATCGCCGCCGACATCTGCGTCTACACCAACCGCTCGCTGGTGGTGGAGAGCTTGACGAGTACGGCTGGGTGAGGGGGCATATTGACAGACCTTACGTAACTTACTATTTCAAACATAAGATTGGTAAGTTCCCAAAGGTCGCTATAAATGGACGAAGCAACCAATCCATACGCTCCTGGTGCCGGAACGCGACCACCCGAACTGGCCGGCCGCGATGACGTGCTGAAAAGCGCGCGCGTCAGCATTCAGCGGGTGCAAGGTGGTCGGTCAGCCAAAAGCTTCATTTTTATCGGCCTACGCGGGGTCGGCAAAACCGTCATGCTCAACGAGGTCCAGAGGATTGCCGAAGAACTCGGCTGCCGCTCCTTGCATATCGAAGCGCATGACGGAAAATCACTCCCCGAACTGCTAGCACCCGGCCTCAGAAGCTTGTTGTTGTCGCTCGACGCCATGGCCAAGGCCACGGATGCGACGCGCCGGAGCCTCCGTGTACTCAAAAACTTCGTTGGCTCGGTCAAGCTAAAAATCGGTGAAATCGATATTGGGCTAGGCATGCCAGCCGAGCTTGGTTCGGCCGACAGCGGCGATCTAGAGGCGGATCTGACCGCACTATTCCTAGCAATTGGAGACGCCGCAAAATCCCGCAACAAAACCGTGGTCATCACGATTGACGAGCTCCAATACCTCAGTGAGGAGGAATTGAGTGCGCTCATAATGGCCGTCCACCGCGTCGCTCAAAAGGCTCTGCCAGTGCTTGTTGTCGGCGCTGGGTTGCCACAACTCGTCGGTCAAATGGGGGCGTCTAAGTCGTACGCAGAACGATTGTTCAATTTCCCCAAAATCGGTCCGTTGGAGGACGTAGATGCCCGTGCGGCCATTGAAGAACCAGCCACCAAAGAGGGCGTAGCGTTTACCCAACAAGCGCTGGACGAGATCATTCGGGTGACCGAAGGGTATCCCTATTTCCTGCAAGAATGGGGGTATCATGCGTGGAACGCTGCCGCGCAGTCACCCATCAGCAAACCCGACGCGCAGGCCGCAACGGCGAAAGCCACAACCAACCTGGACGACAGTTTCTTCCGCGTGCGCTTTGATCGACTAACGCCGCGAGAAAAGGACTATTTGCGCGCAATGGCAGAGCTCGGCCCCGGCCCGCATCGATCCGGCGACATCGCCGAAATGCTGGGCGTACTGGTGGAAAGTAGTGCGCCACTGCGAAGCGGCCTCATTCGTAAGGGCATGATCTACAGCCCGCAGCACGGCGATACAGCGTTTACCGTGCCGCTGTTCGATCAGTACATGAAGCGTGTGATGCCTAATCCACCAAAGAAGAAAGCAAAATCAAAAAAACCAATTTGATCGTTTGATGGACGAAATAGTCACGGTTCAACCTTCTCCAGCCCGAACTGCAGCTCAGCCAACCGGGCGTACAGGCCGCCAGCCTTGAGCAGCGTCGCGTGGGTGCCGGTTTCGACGATGCGCCCTTTGTCGAGCACCAGGATGCGGTCGGCTTTCTGGATCGTCGACAGGCGATGGGCGATGACAATGGTGGTGCGGCCCGCCATCACGCCATCAAGCGCCTTCTGCACCAGCACTTCGTTCTCGGCATCAAGCGCGCTGGTGGCCTCATCCAGCAACAGGATCGGCGCATCACGCAGGATCGCCCGAGCCAATGCAATGCGCTGACGCTGACCGCCGGACAGCGTCACGCCACGCTCGCCGAGGCGGGTCGCGTAACCCAGTGGCAGCGCCTGGATGAAGCCATCTGCCTGGGCTTTTTGGGCGGCGGCTTCGACCTGTTCGTCGCTGGCGTCGGGCGTGCCATAGCGGATGTTTTCCGCCACCGTATCGGCGAATAGCGCCACTTCTTGCGGTACCAGGGCCATGCGGCCGCGCAGCTCGGCCACATCGGCAGAACCAACGGCGACGCCGTCAACGCGGACGGTGCCGGAGCTGACATCATAGAACCGCAGGATCAGGTTCAGGATCGTGCTTTTGCCCGCGCCCGATGGGCCAACAATGGCGACGGTTTCGCCTGGGGCGACCTTAAATGACACGGCATCAAGCGCGCCGGTGTCGGGCCGCGACGGATAGCTAAATCGCACCTCATCGAAGGCAATCTCGCCTTTCGGTGGCGTCGGCAGCGCCACCGGATGCGGCGGTGACTGGATTTCTGGCACCACCGCCAGCAATTCGGTCAGGCGTTCAGCGGCACCAGCGGCCTGGCTGACCTCGCCCCAAACTTCGGATAATTCGGCGAGTGCCGCTCCGGCGAACACAGCATACAGCACGAACTGGCTGAGCGTGCCGCCGGTCATTTCGCCGGTGACCACCAGCGAGGCACCGTACCACAGCACACCAACAATGCTGGCGACGATCAAGAAAACCGCACCGCCGGTCAGTCCGGCGCGCGCTTTCAAGCGGATCTTGGACGCATCGAACGCACTTTCAACAGCGCGCGCAAACCGCCCGACCACGTAGCCCTCATGCCCGAAGGCTTGCATTGTCCGCACCGCCCCCAGGTTTTCGGCGGCGTAAGCGGAGGCTTCTGCCAGTTCATCCTGGGCTTTGCGCGATAACCGGCGGACGACGCGGCCATAGCCGATCAGCGGCAACACGATCAGCGGAATGACCGCCAGCACGATCAGCGACAGCCGGTAGCTGGTGTAAAACATCATGCCGAGCGCGCCGATCAGCATGATCATGTTGCGCACGGCCTGGCTGATCGTCGAGCCTGACGCGCTTTTGATCAGCGTCGTATCGGCGGTCAAGCGGCTCATCATCTCGCCGGAGTGCGTCTTCTCGAAGAAGGCGGGGCCGAGCGTCGACAAGTGGCGGAACACGTCGGTGCGGACATCTGAGACGACCCGCTCGCCGAGCCAGTTGACCAGATAGAACCGTGACGAGCTGGCGATGGCGACCACCAGCCCGATCAGGATCATCATGCTGAAGTACTGGTTGATGAACCCGCCATCGCGCCCGGCGAAGCCAAAATCGATCATCCGGCGGATCGCCGTCGGTAGGATCAGCATGGCCATCGCCGAGATTAGCATGGCAAGCCCTGCGAGGCCGAGCATGCCGCGATAACGCAGCACATATGGTGCGATGGCCATCAGCGGTTTCAACGAGCGGCGGCGCGCCGCTTCTGCCGCTGCGGCAGCGGTCTCGCTATTGGTCGATGTCACCATGGTGGCTGGGTCTGACTTCGCCACCCGGTTGTCTTGCGGTTTTGTCACCGTATCACTCATGTCTGGCCGGAATCCGGCAGGAATTGGGTCTGGAAAGGCTAGTTGGCGGGACCTTGTCGAACGCGCCTGACCATGCAGATATGGACGACTAGGCGCAAGGGTGCGGTTGCCGCGCCAACAATGTTTGCCGTGGCTGATCAAGCCGTTGGGGGTGCGGTCGGGGGCTCGGACCGCACAAATACCGCCGTTGTTGCTGTATTTGCGTGAGATCACGCCTGCCGCCGCCATTCCGCTTGTATCTGCCGCCTGTTTCCGCTATGCGACCCTCTCAACTTACCGGCACGTGTAGCCGCTCGATCAACCATTTGCTGCCCGATAAAGAGTTAACCTCATGAAAACCGCTGCTGACGTGCACCCGGACTATCACGCGATCAAAGTGACGCTGACCGATGGTTCGAGCTTCACCACCTATTCGACCTACGGCAAAGAAGGCGACACCCTGTCGCTCGATATCGATCCGAGCTCGCATCCAGCCTGGACCGGCGGCGACGCCAAGCTGATGGATCGCGGTGGCCGTTTGTCGCGCTTCAAAAAGAAATTCGAAGGCCTCAAGCTGTAAGCTGCGGTCTTGTTTTATTTCTAAAAGCCCGGTGCCAACGCGCCGGGCTTTTTCGTTGTGGTGCGCCAGGCATGGCGCGGGGTGCCGCAAGGCACCGTTTGGCCGGGTTGGTATCCGGTTGATGACTTGGAGGTGAAAGTCCTTTGCGGACCCT
>JAYSVA010000575.1:0-2335 GCA_043718785.1 Hyphomicrobiaceae bacterium | reverse complement strand
GATGACAATTCGAGGGGGAGTAGACGCTATGGGTATCCGCAATCTCAGCCGCCGTTTGGCCTTAACGCTCGCACTCGGTTTGGTTGGCGTCAGCACTTTTGGATTGCCAGCCACAGCTCAGGACTATCCGGAAAACCGGCCGATCACGCTGGTCGTACCGTTCGCGCCGGGTGGCGGCACGGATATCATCGCCCGCGAGCTCGGCAAGCTGATCGGCGAAAAACTCGGCCAGCCGGTGATCATTGAGAATAAGGGCGGCGCGGGCGGCATCATCGGCGCGCAGTTCGTCGCCAAGTCAAAGCCGGACGGTCACACCATTCTCATGACCACCGCGACGTTCGTGACCGCCGCTGCAGGCCAACGCGTCGCGCCCTACGACGTCGAGAAGGAGTTTACGCCGGTATCGCTGTTTGGGCGCGGACCGATGATGATCGTCGTCAACAAGCAGATCGGCGTCAACACGCTGCCGGAACTGCTGGCGTTGGCGAAATCGAAGCCAAACACGCTGAATTTTGCGTCGTCTGGCACCGGCAGCATCGTCCACTTCGCGGGCGAACTGTTCGTGCAGCGGGCTGACGTGAAAATGACCCATGTGCCATACAAAGGCACAGCTCCGGCCATGCTCGATATGATCTCCGGCCAGGTGCAAGTGTACGTGGGCACTGTTCCATCAGTGATTGCACACGTAAAAAGCGGCAAACTGGCCTTACTCGCGGTTGCCGCCAAAACCCGGATGAAAGCCCACCCCGATACGCCAACCGTCGACGAAGCGGGCGTCAAAGGCTATGAAGCAGGCACATTCTGGGGCATCACGGGGCCCGCTGGCATGCCCGCCAACGTCGTCACCAAGCTGGACGCCGCCATCCGTGCCGCCGTCAGCTCGGACGTCATGCAAAAGCGCTTTGAAGAAGAAGGTGCCGAAATCGTCACTGGCTCACCCGCCGACTTCGGCAAAATGCTGAAGGACGAACTCGCCGGTTGGCGGCAAGTCGTCAAGGACGGGAATCTGTGGCTGGATTGAGCGGCATGGGGAGGCAAGCCTCCCCATCGCCGCCTCACCGCACCCGGCGCGGGTTCATGTAGAGGTCGTTTTCCTGCTTTTCGATCTTTGGCACGATTTTACCGGCGCGAACCTGCCGATACAGCGACTTGACGTGGCGTCGGGCATTACCGTTGAAGATGAGCATGGCGCAGAACAGCTTCAGCACAACCTTAAGCCGCTTATCGTGTCCATCGCGGAGGATCTTACCCTTCCACTTGCCACCCAGTGATAGCAGCTTGCCATCAAGGTGGCCGACGACTTTGCCGGTTTGGTCATACAGCGTGTAATCCCGACCCAACGCGACGATGTCCCGGCGCAGGCGGTAGAACTCAGCCTTGCCGTCCTCGATCAAGAAGAACGAGAAGTCTTCCGGCATCAGCGTCCATTTGTTGGCAGAGCGCTCGAGATAGACCATCTGACTGTGGTCACCGGTATTGATTGAGAATGCCGTGACCGGCAAGCCCCGTGCACCCATCGTCAGCTGCAGCGATCGGCCGACCATAAAATCCATGGTGGCGTGCCAGTTCAACTTCTCACCGAACAGCTTGAACACCAACCGCTTGTCCATGCCCTCGTTTTTGCCCCACAGATCCTCGCGGTAGCCGAGCAATCCGGTGCGCTCACCGTTCTCAGTAATTTCGCCGATCATGTCCATATCCGACGTGAACTGGCGCGACTTCGCCTTGTTGCGGCTGTTCTGATAGATGCCAAACTCGACCGAGTTAAAGTTCGTCACCCAGACATCGATCTGGAAGCGGTCCCATGGGTCTTTGGCAGCCGCAATGGCAGCAGCTTTACCCTTTTTGGCGGCAGATTGCGGTGCGGTGTCGTTGGCCGGAACCAGCTTCGGCTCGGCCGCGCGGGCCACCTCAGCGCGGGCGTCCGAGGCTGCATCGGCAGCGGCGTTGCTGGCTTCGAGATCAATGGTTTTGGCTTTAGCGGCGCTCATGGTGTGTCCCCTTAAACAGGCTCGACGCGAGCCGATACAGCGACGAATCGTCGTTGCATAACCCTAGCAGGGGACAGCACCGAGGAAGCCGGGCGGCGCAAACGAGTTGGGGAAAACGCCCGCATCGGATTGAGATCGTAAGCAATCGGAAACTTTCTCCCAACATAGTTTGAATGCGGCTGATCAGACCAATTGCGGATACGGTTCATGGTTGAAATTCCAGCATCAATTGGCCAAACGCTTGGCCTGCTTTTCTCGGTGTTTGCCGCCTGGAAGGCCGCAAATCTGCTGGATGCTAACAACCGGCTGCTTGCGACTGTCACAGGGGCCGCCTGCGCTATCGC
>JAYSVA010000574.1:0-5038 GCA_043718785.1 Hyphomicrobiaceae bacterium | reverse complement strand
GAGCGAGACGATGCCGGTCTGCTCAAGAGTCTGCAGTTCGCCCGCGTCGGTGACGCCGTTCTGGTTGAGGTCGCGCCAGACGCGCAGCTCCGCCCACTGCGCATCGAGGGCATCGACCACGCCGTCGTGGTTGCTGTCGTAGCCCGCGAGCTCCCCGAGGCCCGAGACGCCGACGCCACCGAACAGCTCCGAGATGTCGTCGATCCGGCCGTTGCCGTTGGCGTCAACCGCTAGGAAGCCGTCCGAGCCGTTGAGCCAAGCTGTGCGTTCGCGGAACTTGTCGCCGTCGAGGTCGAAGTAGACGCGCGAGTTTTTGAGTTCCGAGAATTCGATGCCATTGCCGTCGAGGTCCAGCACCAGCGGGTCAGAACCGTCCGCCCACTTAAGGGCTTTGGCGAGCCGCGCCGACGCTGCGAGCAGGGTGAATGTCGCATCGATCAGCGGATTGCCGCCGCCGAAAGCGAGCTGCGTGGCGAACCCAATTGCTGTCGGCGGCAGCAGATCGAGGATCGCCGCGACCGGGTTGACCTGCTTGAACACCATATTCAGCGTGCCGACGGGTTTCACGTCGCCATAGCCGCCGCTGATGCTGCCCTGGAGATCTCCGCGATAGCTGCCCCAGAAATCGAAGTTCTTGATCGTCATGAACCCGGTGAGGTCCTGGGACTCGTCTTCCTGCGTAGTTGGGTCGTCGGCCTGGCCGGTGCCATTGAATGCGCCATTCTCCCGCCCGAACAGCAGCCCCGACACCGCATCGATCATGTTGGCGACATAGAGCGTGTTGGTTTTGGCGTCGAAGATGTAGGTGATGAACGGGACGAGATTATCCCAGAATATGCCGCCGAACGGGCCCTGGCCCGACGCAGCGGTTGAGGCAAGGCCCGCTAAGGCGAGTGTGCCGCCGCCAATTCCGGCGACAGACGTGAAAACCTCAGCCAACGCACCGCCGACCGCGATGTTGCCACCCGTCAGCGGCATGCCGAAGAACGACAGCACGTCATGGTGCCCGGCATCCTTGACCGTGACGCCCGGCGCGAACCAGAACAAGTCCGCATTGGCTTTGTCGTCGAGCGACGCCCCGGTTACCGGATCGATTGTGTTGAGCGCCGCCCCGGTTTTTGGGTCGAGCCTGTCGATGGTGTCGCCGTAGACATCGGCGCCGACGGATTTGACATAGATGAAATCCCGGCCCGTGCCGCCGTACACCTGCAGGCCCTTGCCGTCTTTGCCAAGAACAAAAATCGCATCGTCGCCCGCGCCGCCGTCGATGGTCGAACGGCTAATGACGCCGGTCGCCGCATCGGTGTACTGCGTCTTGCCCGCACTATTGATCGCGATCAGGTCGCGCCCCTCGCCACCGTCGATCTTATGGAAAACGACCTGATCCTTGCCGCCCGCCGGATCGCTGCCGCCGTTGTAGATGATAATCGTGTCATCGCCCTTGCCACCGATCAGATCGGCACCCCGGAAGTCTTTATCGACGACACGCTTTAGAGGCGGCATCGGCGGATTGGGCACCTCGGCAGTCGGTGCGGGCGGTTCCGGCTGCTCCCATTTGTACACCGTGTCTGCTCCGATAAGCAGGTCGTTGTAATCGGTGCCGGTTGCACTTTCGATATTTTTCAGGTTCAGCCGCTCAACGGTCGCATATCCGGTGAGATCGGTAGCCTGATTAATCTCCGCGTATACTAGATTGTAAAACTCCAGCTGCTTCGAAAGCCCCGCAATTGGAAACTTTCCTTCGAGACCCAATTTGGTCGGCAAGGTGCCCTGCTCGTCCGCCGCAAACTGATTGTCCTCGTTTTGCAGATCAATGACAACGCCATGGGATCGCACGTAATGCCCATCAGCGCCCGTCGATTCTGCAGTACCCCCGCCTGACGCGTCGATACTGTCGCCACCGAAGTTTGGACTGACTGGAAGCATAGACCGGCCCAACGGTGCTGGGCTCGCATCGCTACCGAATAGATCGAGGAAGAACTTAGGGAGCCCGGGGAATGTTGGTGACGTCCTCTGTGGAATATCCGCAATTAGCCCTTTAATTGTCAGCGTGTCCCCAAACATGCTTCCGCGAAACTGCTCGAAGTTAAATAAATTATCGGTACCGGTCAGACCAGATGGAACAAGCGAGTCTTTCGATGCTTCAATACCGTACCGCGTCTTCAATACATCTAGATACTTCAGTGTGAAGCGTACTGGAACTGCCGATGCGGAGTAATCAATGAAGTCTTTACCGTCACCGCCATCGATAAGATCGTTGCCGTTTCCACCGAGTACGGTGTCGTCGCCGCGCCCCGCATGAATAAAATCGTTCAAATCGCTTCCGGTGATGGTATCGCCTTCATTGGCACCAGACTTGTTGGTGCCAAGAATAATCCCGGCCTTGTTTACCAAGCTGCTGTCGCCTCCAGCCGCGAGAACACCAAGAATACCCGCAGCGCCGAGGCCAGTGATGGTTATTCCATCACCATAAAGCTTTTTCAAGGACGCGTCGAATTCTGCGACAGCACTGGTAAGTATTGTTGCCTTGTCGACATAGCCGAGATCGTTCCCGGCAATTGTCGCAACCAAGTCGCGCAATGTCTGCAGCGGATTTGAAACCTGCGAAGTCGCAACTTTGGAGACTGCGAACAGTGTCGCTGCAACCATCGCAAACATGTCGTAACCGCCGCGACTACCACCGTTAGCGTTGACGGGATCGGTTATCGGATTAACTATCGAGTCAGTGATGTAGTCTTTGAACGCCCGATCATGCCCAAAAAAGATGAACATCGGGCTGCCGACCCAGCCGCCAGGATCACCGGCAAACAGATCGCGGGAGGCCGGATTAGCGTCTTTCTCTTCAATCTTGCTCATTAAGGGAAGACCTTCTCCCCGCTTCGAGTCTTTGATGACTTGGTCCAGGATCGCGATTGCGATATCGTCTGAAGCTACTTGAACTTTATCGTAGAGGGTTTGATCAAAATCGACGCCCGTCCGGACAGCTGATTGAAACGCGGAGTACTCTCGCGTGACAGTGGCCATATCATTGCCGTCTTTATTAATGTTGGCGGCTGCATTGATAAAATGCCAGATGCTACCGCCGACGCCGTCAAGCTTGCCTCCGTTGGGAGCAGTAATGTAGCCAGCCAATTTAAGATACGCTTGATTCAAACCCTTTTGGCCCGTTGGCAAGCCGCGTTTGCTGTTAACGAGCAGTTCTAGCTCTGTAATTTGCGCGTTAGTCAGATTGAACATCGCCATGTGTCGTGCCTTATCAAAAGAAAATCCGGATACTTTTATTTCTGGCTGCATCGCCGCTTATGCTGCTCGTACAGCGCCACGAACTGATTTTTCAGATCCTGAACAGTTGCCAGTGCCGTCTCGGCGATTTTCTCGATGCCCCGTTCATCGGTCCAAGACATTTCCATCATGACACCTTCGAACTCCATCAGATCGATGTAGTCGGTGCTACATCTCGCTTTAACGACCAGTTGGTGACCGTAATCCATCGAAAAGCAACGCGTTTCGAGAGGTTGCCGAATCGATAAAGGCGAGCTGGCTGTCGCGCCCTCGTTTGGAGTACGGGTGATGATAAACATCCATTTTGCAATCCCCTTATCTGTTGTGCCCTGGCGCACAATGATCGGCGCGGCATCAGGTTCGAGGAGTGCCAATCGCGCAACGCCATCACCGTATTCCCCGATCAAACCAGCCAATATGTTGGCTGCGATGTCTGCGCGCCTTTTGGGCGGCTGGACGATATGAAACGCGGCTGTAATGGTCCCTCCCGCCATGTGCATAAGCAGCTCTTTGCCTTGTCTTGGCGCGTTACAGTCATAGGCTTGAGCCATTGCCATGTGAGGCGCGCACGTCAGAAGCAAGCCAGTCAACCCGCGGCGGGCGAGCGCTCGGGCTTCCATCGCAATCGCTATAACGCGTTCTTCGACGTCCATAATCTTAACTCTCGTTGATACGCATCTATGATCAAGCGGCAACACACTTTCGCGAATTGCGCAGCCTGCCTGAATCTACCCCAGCCAGCGTACGCGGGGATAACTGCGCCCTCGCCCGGCGCGACGACCTCGCGACAGGGTTAACGGCTCTGCGGCGACGGTCAGGCAGGCCACGCATGGTCATGTAGAAGGAGTCGGTGCCGTCGGTACCGGTATTGCCGTCGCTTGTCGCGCTCGCCGCACGGATGGTCTGGTCGTCAATCGAGAGCGCGTGCGCGACCGCGTAGAGGTCGAGCGCGATGCCCTTCTCGAACGCCGGGATCAGCATCTGGAAGATGAACGCCTGATCGACCTGCAACTTGCCGCCGAGCAGGTTGCCTTTGCCGCTTGGCGAATAGTCCGGATAGACCTGCCACAGGATTTCGTTCCAGTCGGCCAGGTAATCGAACACCGCGTCGTTGGTGTTGGTGATCGGTGCATCGCGGAAGATCGCCTCGAATAGCGGCGCGAGCTCGCGATCCGTCGTCGGACGGTAGCGGTCGGTGGTGGCGTCGTATTTGAGGCCGTCGGCGTACTCTTTCAGGCCGTCCTGCAGGGCGAGGCGCACGGCGAAGCGGCGGCTGGCGATGATGTACTCGTGCATCGCCACTTCGAGCAGGCTGATCAGCGTCTTGATCTCGGACTCGTAGTGGTCGGCCGAGAGCGACGCGCCTGCTGTGGCGTTGACGGTGTAGGCGAGGTGGCCCGTGGTGTAGTCGAGCGTCGCGGTCAGCATTTCCGAGCGGAACGGCAGGCCGCCGAGCGACATGGCGAACTGGAACTGCGCCGGTGTCAGCAGTTCGACGCGATACTGCGAATCATCCGTGGAGCCCACTTCGTCGAGATGGGCGAAATCGACCTCGTAGTTGCGCAGGTTGAACTCGCGTGAATCCCCCGTCTTGGCCTCAAGTTCGAGCGCGCGGTCGAGGTTGCGGGCCCAGACGTAGAACGCGCCGTCACGGTCGGTGACCAGCACGGTGTAGTCGACGACATGGCCGTCGGTGAAGCGCACGCCGATGGCGGCGACGGGCAGGTTGGCGTTCGGGTTGAAGCCGATCTGCTCG
>JAYSVA010000573.1:0-5038 GCA_043718785.1 Hyphomicrobiaceae bacterium | reverse complement strand
CGGACGGGTGGACGGCGATCACATTGGTGGCCACGGTGATCAGCGCCACGGGTACAAAGTCTTTCTGCGCCCACGGCAGCTTGGCAAACAGCGCCGGGTTGCCCACGTGGTAGGCCGAATAGGAAATCAACAGCGTGTGGCCGTCCTTGGGCGCCAGTGCCACTTGTTGGTACGCGATGTTGCCGCTGGCGCCACCCTTGTTTTCAATCACCACCGATTGCCCTAACAGCTTGGCCAACGGCTCGCTGAGCAAGCGCGCCGAGGTGTCCACCACGCCGCCCGGCGGGTTGGGCACGATCAGCGTGATCGGCTTGCTCGGATAGTCCTGCGCGCTGACTATTTGCGCCCATGATAGCGGTGCAACAGCTGTCAGTAGAAGGCCCACAATGAACCCGAATCGAGAACGACGCATATGAACTATCCCCTAGTACGCGTGGTGCTTGCGCTTGTGTGTTTCACCACTCAGTTGTCGCATCGTAGCGGTTGATGGGGGCATATCCAAGCCGTTCGGCAGTGCATCAAGATTAAATGTTACAAAAAAAATGAATGTTCATTTTGTCTTGTTTCTGACGAAAAGTGAGAGTACACACGTAGCTGAAACAACAGGTTTACTCGCCTATGCCACGCCTAAAACCCGAGACCCAGGCTGCCCGCCGCGCCCATATCCTGGACGCAGCGGAGCGCTGCTTTGCCCGCACTGGCTTCCACGCCACCACCATGAACGACATCTGTCGCGAGGCGGCTGTCAGTGCGGGGGCGCTGTATATCTACTTCGAATCCAAAGAAGCTCTGATCGCCGGGTTGTGCGAGCGTGAACGTTCGCGCCTGACGAGTGATCTCGCCACGATTGCCGCCGCCCCGGATTTGATTGAGGCGCTGGCGCAGTTGGGGCAGCACTACTTCTTGGAGGAGCCACGCTACAAGCGGCTGATGTTGGTGGAAATCGGCGTTGAATCCACCCGCAATGCCAAAGTGGCCGAGGTGTTCCTGCAAACCGACCGGTTCTGTCTGGAAGCGTTTCAGACGCTGTTCACCCGGGCGGCGGCAGAAGGCAAAATTGCCCCGAAACTCGATCTGAAAACGCTGTCGCACGTATTCGCTACGATAGGCGACGGCATCATGTGGCGGCGGGCGGTTGATCCATCGTTCGACGGGCCAATGGTGTTCCCGGTGCTCGTCGGCATCCTGTCCGACATGTTGAACCCGGTCCACACAGCACCCATCCCCGCCGCTTCGGCGCTGACGTCCCCCGCTCACGCAAACATTGTTCCTGAGGTCCTGCCATGAACCGCCGCTTGCTAATGATCGCCGGCTTCGGAACGCTCGCTTTGGCTGCTGGCGTTTGGGTTTCCGGACTGGGGCGCAAACCGCTACAGGACGTTGTGGGCATCGCCATTGCGAAATCCGCACCCAAAAAGGCGGAGAGCACCGTACTGCCGCCCGTCGTCTCGGTGGCTCAGGTCAGGCAGGCTGAATTTATCGAATCCATCGTGGTGACGGGCACAATTGTGCCGCGCGATGAGATTCTGGTGGCACCGGAAGTCGAAGGCGTGCGCGTGCTTGAACTCGCCGTTGATGAAGGCGACACGGTCAAAGCTGGTCAGGTTCTCGCCCGGCTGTCGCACGAGACGCTGGACGCTCAGCTGGCCCAGAACGACGCCAACATGGCGCGTGCCAAGGCCTCGATTGCGCAGGCCCGCAGCAGCATCGTGCAATCGGAAGCCCGCGTCGTTGAGGCCCGCAACAACTTTGAACGCGCCAAGCCGCTGAAACAGTCCGGTTATCTCTCCTCCAGCACCTATGACACGCGTGAACTAGCGGCAAAGACAGCAGATTCGCAGCTGGTGTCCTCTCGAGATGGTCTGAAGCTCGCCGAAGCCGAGCTGGCGCAGTTTGAGGCAGCCCGTCGCGATGTGGCCTGGAAACGTGGCAACACCGATGTCAAATCCCCGGCCGATGGCTTGGTCAGCCGCCGGTCTGCGCGGGTTGGTGGGTTGGCGGCGGGCGCGGGCGAGGCGATGTTCCGCATCATCGCGCGCGGTGAAATCGAATTGGATGCCGAGGTACCGGAAAGCCAGATGGCCAAGCTGTTGGCGGGCCAGTCGGCGATGGTCAGTGTCGCTGGGGTTGATCCGGCAGCCGCGAAAGTGCGGATGGTCTCGACCGAGATCGATAAGGCCAGCCGTCTTGGCAAAGTCCGCGTCTTCCTCGGCCCTAATCGCTTATTCCGCATCGGTTCATTCGGTCGCGCTGTGATCGAGACCGCCAAATCATCAGGCTTAGCAGTGCCGGTGTCGGCGGTGGTTTTTTCCGGCAATACTGCGGTTGTGCAAGTCGTCACCGACAACAAAATCACGTCGCGTGCGATTAAAGTTGGGCTCAATTCCGAGGGGCTCGTCGAGGTCCGCGAGGGGTTGAAACTGGGCGATATGGTGGTCGCTCGCGCCGGTACGTTCCTGCGCGATGGCGATATGATCCGTCCGGCCGTCGAAGGCAGCGGCGCTGAGCCCACCAAGACCGGGGCTGCCCCTAACAGTCCGGTCGCGACTACTGGGAGTGTCAACTGATGAAATTGAACATCTCCGCCTGGTCGATCCGCAATCCTGTGCCCTCGATTGTGTTGTTTGTCGTGTTGACGGTACTCGGCATCATCAGCTTCAAAGCACTGCCGGTGACGCGTTTCCCCAACATTGACGTGCCGTTAGTGTCCGTAACGGTGACCCAGTCAGGTGCGGCGCCGGCCGAACTCGAAACGCAGGTGACGAAGGTCGTTGAAGACGCCGTTGCCAACATCAACGGTGTCAAACATGTGCTCTCAACGCTGACCGATGGCGTATCGACGACTATCATCGAGTTCCGTCTGGAAATTAACGGGGACCGGGCACAGAACGACGTCAAGGATGCGATCGCCAGGGTCCGCGCGGACTTGCCAGCTGGCGTCGATGAGCCGATCACCAACAAGATTGACGTCGAAGGGCAGTCGATCCTGTCGTTCGCGGCGCGTTCGCCGGGCATGACGCTTGAGCAGCTGTCCTGGTACGTTGACGATGTCATCAAGCGCGAACTGCAGGGCCTGAAAGGGGTCGGCCGGGTCGAGCGGAACGGCGGCGTTGACCGCGAAATCCGCGTCTTCCTCGATCCAGACCGGCTGTTGGCGCTGGGCGTCACTGCGGCTGAGGTGAACCGCCAGATCCGCGCCACCAATATTGATGTCGGCTCGGGGCGTGGTGAAGTTGGCGGCCAGGAACAGGCGATCCGCATTTTGGCCGGTGCTCGCGGCATCGACTCGCTCGCAAACACAAAGATTATCCTTGGCGGCGGTCGTGATGTGCGCCTCAAGGATCTCGGTCGCGTGATCGACGATTCCAATGAGCCGCGGTCGTTCGCCCGCTTGAATGGCGAACCGGTGGTGTCGTTCGCGATCTTCCGCTCGAAAGGATCAAGCGAGCTGTCGGTCGCAACGGTCGTTGAAAAGAAGCTCGCCGAGCTGACGAAAGCGCGCCCTGACGTCGATGTGCAGAAAATCGATGATGCCGTTGCCTATACCCGAGGCAACTATGAAGCAGCGATGAAAGCGCTGGTTGAGGGCGCGGTACTCGCCGTGCTGGTGGTGCTGCTGTTCCTGCGCAATCTGCGCGCCACGTTTATTGCCGCAGTTGCGCTGCCGTTGGCGGCGATCCCGACGTTTTGGGCGATGAGCCTGATGGGGTTCTCGCTGAACCTCGTCAGTCTGCTCGGCATTACGCTGGTGACAGGAGTGCTCGTCGACGACGCCATCGTCGAGATTGAGAACATCGAACGCCACATGCGGATGGGCAAGTCGCCGTACCGTGCCTCACTCGAAGCCGCCGACGAGATTGGCCTCGCAGTCATCGCCATTACTCTTACAATCGTCGCGATCTTTGCGCCTGTCTCGTTCATGGGCGGCGTTGCTGGCCAGTATTTCAAACAGTTCGGATTGACAGTGGCAGTCGCAGTGCTGATCTCACTGCTGGTTGCCCGCCTGATCACGCCGATGATGTCGGCCTATCTGATGCGGCCGCTCAAGGTGACCGAACACGGCAACGGCCCGATCATGCGCGCTTACACCGGTTTTCTCGCCAAAACCCTGCGGTACCGGTACCTGACGTTGGTCGTTGGTCTCGGCGTGTTTGTCGGTTCGATCTACGCGACATCACTGCTGCCGACCGGCTTCATTCCGGACGAAGACACCTCACGCGTGGTCGCGGCGGTGGAGCTGCCGCCGGGCTCAACGCTTGCCGACACGCGCGTCGCCGCTGACCGGATCCGCAGCCAGTTCGTAGGCATGCCGGAAGTTGCCAGCGTGTTTGTGCTGGGCGGCACCTCGCCAACGGGTACACGTGAAATCCGCAATGCCTCGGTGATCATCCGCCTCGTGCCGAAAAACGAGCGCTCCATCAGCCAGAAGCGCTTCAAGTCCGTCATCTCGCAGAAGCTAGCGGAGGTGCCGGACCTGCGCGCTTGGTACGTCAATGAGCGTGGCGAACGTGAGTTGTCGTTCTCCATCCTGTCGCGGGACGGCGCGGCGCTAACCGCAACGATCGGCAAGCTGGAAGGCGCGCTACGACAGGTGCCGGGGTTCTCGAACGTGGCCGCATCCGGCGCGTCGGAACGGCCGGAGATCCGCATCGTGCCGAAGCTCGACGAAGCCGCCAGCCTTGGCGTGACCCCGGATGCGATTGCCGAGACCGTACGCGTCGCCACCATCGGCGACGTCGGCCCGCTGTTGGCCAAGTTCAACACCGGGGACCGGTTGATCCCGATCCGGGTGCAGATCGAGGAGAAGGCCAGGACCGACCTGAGCCGCATCGAGACCCTGCGGGTTAACAGCAATGCGGCCAGCGGCGTTCGGTCGATCCCACTGACGGCTGTCGCGAAGGTGTCGTTCGGCAGCGGTCCAAGTTCGCTCACCCGCTACGACCGTGAGCGTCGCGCGATCATCGGCGTCGACCTGGCCCAAGGTTTTGTGCTGTCGGAGGCGCGTGAGGCGTTCCTCAAAGTTGTGAAGGAACAGGGA
>JAYSVA010000572.1:0-2336 GCA_043718785.1 Hyphomicrobiaceae bacterium | reverse complement strand
TGCGCCTCTCCCAGGTCATAACTGAGGACATCGAATACCCTTGGTGCACAATTGGCGGCGGCGAAGCACGACCCCACCTACCGTCTCCATGGTGAGATTTGATGACATACGACAATCCAGCGTGTGTCGGATTCCCCCCCTGAGGACTTGAAGATGGCGACTGGTACAGTGAAGTGGTTCAACGGCCAAAAAGGCTATGGTTTCGTGCAGCCTGATGAAGGTGGCGCGGACGTGTTCGTGCACATCTCGGCGGTCGAGCGTGCCGGCATGAGCGGCCTTCGCGAAGGCCAGAAGTTGTCTTATGATCTTGAGCGTGGCCGTAACGGCAAGTCGTCAGCAGTCAATCTGCGCGCACTTTAAGACATTTTCGCTCCATGTCGGGCGAGCTGGCGGGCAGACCTCGGGACTGCCCGCTTTCTGCCGTTTATGTTGTTTGCAGTGATGATGTTTGACAGTGCTCGATTTTCGCCTTAGCGATCAGCGAGCACAATTCAAACAGCAAATTCAGGGTGGATCAGACGAGCCGAGGTTCGGCGTCGGTCGCCCGTCCAGCGCCCGTCAATACGGGAGGCGGACAAAACAAAGGATACCAAATGGCTAAGGAAGAAGTTCTCGAGTTCGAAGGCATTGTTGACGAAGTCCTCCCGGACGCGCGTTGCCGCGTCAAGCTCGAGAACGGTCATGAAGTGATTGCCTATACGTCCGGCCGTATGAAGAAAAACCGTATCCGCATTCTCGCCGGCGACAAAGTCACGGTGGAAATGACCCCGTACGACCTGACCAAAGGCCGCATCAACTTCCGCCACAAAGACGTTCGCTCCGGCCCGCCTGCTGGCGGCGCTCCCGGCGGCGGCGGCAATCGCCCACCGCAGAAGCGGTTCCGCTAATCAGGCTGTGATTGGGGGCCGTTCATGTCAGCAATGGCGCGACGGGACGGCCCAGTTGTTCAACTTGTTGTTCGCCCCCTCGAACCGCATGACTTCGACCAATGGCTGCCGCTGTGGCGGGGCTATTGTGCGGTCTACGGGCGCCCTCACGATCCGGCCCGGCCGCCCGATACCTTGACGGTGACCACGTGGTCGCGGTTTTTCGACCCCACCGAGCCGGTGCATGCTATCGTCGCTGAACGGGATGGGCAGTTGCTTGGCCTCGCCCACTACATCTTCCACCGCAATACCGGCACAATCGGCCCGGTGTGCTATCTGCAGGACCTGTTTACGGCTGAGGCGGCACGTGGTGCTGGCGTTGGCCGGGCGCTCATCGAGGCCGTTTATGCGGCGGCGGCAACAGCAGGTGCCGAGCGGGTTTATTGGCAGACGCAGCACGGCAATACGGCGGCCATAGCGCTCTACGACAAGCTGGCGACACAGCTCGCCGTTCACGTCTACCGCAAAGAGCTAATCGACTGATTTCGTTTGGAAATTTATTTCAAAAATAAAAGCAAAAAAGTTATCCCCGCCGTTTGGCGCGGCTGTATTCTGGTTGCCAATGTAACTGGAGGCTGATGCGATGGACGTGTTTGGCACTTGGTCTGAACCTACTGTGCGGTTTGCGGTTTTCGCAGCCGTGCTGCTGACGATGGCAGCGCTTGAGCTGTTGTTGCCGAAGCGCGCGTTGACCAGCGCGAAATCCACCCGTTGGTTCACCAATTTCAGTATTGTTGGCCTGGCAACCCTGCTGGTGCGGGCGATGGCGGCCCTGCCGAAGCTGATCGCGCCGACATTGCTGCCGTTGACAGCGGTTGCGGCGGCGTTGTGGGCTGAGAAGGCCGGTATTGGCCTGCTGCCGTGGCTTGGGCAGGCGCTGGGCTTGCCGCACTGGCTGCTGGTGCTGGCGGCGATCGTCATCCTTGATTTTGCGATTTGGCTGCAGCATGTGATCTCGCACAAAATCCCGGCAATCTGGGCGTTCCATCAGGTGCACCACGCCGACCGCGATATCGACGTGACAACAGCGATCCGGTTTCACCCGGTCGAGATCGCGCTGTCGATGCTGTACAAGATGGTCTGGGTGGTGGCGCTGGGCGTGTCGCCGCTGGCGGTGGTGCTGTTTGAGATGATCCTGAATGCCGGCGCGATGTTCAACCACGCCAACGTGGCGCTGCCGGGCTGGCTGGACCGCGTGCTGCGGCTGGTGATCGTGACGCCGGACATGCACCGCGTGCATCATTCAGTTGTGCGCACGGAGCATGACAGCAACTACGGCTTCAGCCTGTCGATCTGGGACCGGCTGGCTGGCACGTATACCGACCAGCCTGCGGCCGGCCATCAGGCGATGACGATTGGCCTCGCCGCCTATCAAACTGACGCGCCAACGCGGCTGGGCTGGAGTCTGAC
>JAYSVA010000571.1:0-12003 GCA_043718785.1 Hyphomicrobiaceae bacterium | reverse complement strand
CCGCGTCGGTCATACGCTGGCAGGGCTCCGCCGGGGTCCAGTCGTCGAGTTCGCCGGTGAGGATCAAAGTGGGGACTAAAGGTTTGAATACGCCGCTATAGGAGTAGGTCGGCTTGACGCTGACGTCATTCCCCGCCTGCCCGGGGTTGCGCTTCGGCACCCAGTCGCCCAGCCGGCCAACGACTTGTTCGCATCCGTGGCAACGATCGTGGCGCAGATTAGCTATGCGCCTTTTTCTTCGGGGCGATCAGGTCGGTGATGGTGCCTTCGTACATTTCGGCGGCCATGGCGACGGTTTCGGATAGCGTCGGGTGGGCGTGGATGGTCGCGCCAATGTCGTGGGCGTCGGCCCCCATCTCGATGGCGAGGCCGACCTCGTTGATCAGATCGCCCGCGTTGGGGCCGACGATACCCGCGCCGATGACTCGCTTGGTGTCCTCGTCAAACAGCACTTTCGTCACGCCTTCATCGCGCCCGAGCGCCAGCGACCGGCCCGATGCCGCCCATGGGAATACGCCTTTGCCGTAGTTGAGGCCTTTGGCCTTAGCTTCGGTCTCGGTGACGCCAACCCAGGCCACTTCCGGATCGGTGTAGGCGACGGACGGGATCACCTTGGCATCGAACGCGGCCTTGTGGCCGGATGCAACTTCGGCGGCGACCTTGCCTTCGTGCACGGCCTTGTGGGCAAGCATCGGCTGCCCCACGAGATCGCCAATCGCGAAGATGTTTTTGATGTTGGTGCGCATCTGCTTGTCGACGGCGATGAAGCCGCGATCATCGACGGCGACACCGGCGTTCTCCGCGCCGATCAGTTTGCCATTCGGACGGCGGCCCACTGAGACGAGGATACGGTCGAACGTGTCAGTGGCTGGGGCTTTACCGCCCTCGAACGTCACCTTCATGCCCGCAGCGGTGGCTTCGACCTTGGTCACCTTGGTGCCGAGGAAGATGTTCTCATAGCGCTTCTCGATGCGCTTGAACAACGGTGTGACGATATCCTTGTCGGCGCCCGGCATGATCTGGTCCATGAACTCGACCACGGTCACCTTGGACCCGAGCGCGTGATACACTGTCGCCATTTCCAGACCGATGATGCCGCCGCCGAGCACGAGCAGGCGCTTCGGGATGTCCTTCAATTCGACCGCGCCGGTGCTGTCGATGACGCGCGGATCATTGTGCGGAATAAATGGCAGCTGCACTGGCTCCGAACCCGCCGCGATGATGGCGTGATCAAACGAGATCAGCGTTTTCTTGCCGTCGGCAGCGACGACTTCAACCTGCGAGGCCGAGACGAATTTGCCGAGGCCATGCACAGTTGTGACCTTGCGGGCCTTGGCCAGTCCGACGAGACCGGTGGTCAGCTTCTTGACGACGCCATCTTTCCAGCTGCGCAGCTCATCGAGCTTGATTGTTGGCTTGCCGAATGAGATGCCGTGGTCGCCCATGTCACCGGCTTCGTGGATGGTTTTGGCGGCGTGCAGCAGTGCCTTCGAGGGGATACAGCCGACGTTGAGGCAGACACCACCCAGCGTCGGCCAGCGCTCGATCAGGATAACTTTCTTGCCGAGGTCGGCAGCGCGGAATGCGGCGGTGTAGCCGCCAGGGCCAGCGCCAAGCACCAGCACTTCGGCGTGCATGTCAGCCGTGCCGGTAGCAGCTTTGGCAGCGGGGACTGGAGTTGCAGCAGCCTTCGGGTTAGCAGCGGCTGGGGCGGCCGCGGTGGCACCAGCAGCGGTCATCGTTGCGATCAGCGTGCCCTTGCTGACCTTGTCGCCAATCTTGACCAGCATCGTGACGATGGTGCCGGGACCCGGTGACGGCACTTCCAGCGTCGCCTTATCGGACTCGAGGCTGATCAGCGGATCCTCCGCCTTCACAACATCGCCAGCCTTCACGTGGATTTCGATGATCGGCACATTCTTAAAGTCGCCAATATCGGGAATGCGGATTTCGGTGGTCATGGGAACTCGGATCTTCCCCCTCTCCCCGTTGTCTGCACTTCAACGGGGAGAGGGTTGGGGTGAGGGGCGGCCACTTGCTCGGGAAGAACAGGGCGTTGCGAAAGTACTGGCAATGAGGAGAGGGCCGGGCGCGTTGCCGCCCCTCACCCTCGCCCTCTCCCCGCCAAAACGGGGAGAGGGGACAAAAAATTAAAGCACCAGCTGCCGGAGGTCGCCGAGGACTTCGGCGATGCGGCGATCGAAGCGGGCGGCGAGCGCGCCGTCAACGACCCGGTGGTCGTAGGACAGGCACAGCGGCAAGATCAGGCGCGGCTTGAATTCTTTGCCATCCCACACCGGCTTCATCGAGGCGCGGGGGACGCCGAGGATGGCGACTTCCGGGGCGTTGACGATCGGCGTGAAGTTGACGCCACCGATGCCGCCAAGGCTGGATATGCTGAAGGTCGCGCCGGAGATGTCAGCGGGCGTGATCTTGCCCTCGCGCATTTTGGCCGAGACCGCGCCCAGCTCCATGCTGAGCTCCATGATGCCCTTGCGGTCGACGTCCTTGATCACGGGCACAACCAGCCCGTCCGGCGTGTCGACGGCGACGCCGATATTGTAATATTTCTTCAGGATCAGCGCGTCTTTTTCCGGGCTGAGCGACGAGTTGAACTCCGGATGCGCCTTGAGGGCAACGACTGACGCTTTCATCAGGAAGGCGAGCATGGTGACGCGGAATCCCTTCTCCTTCGCGGCATTGTCGAGGGTTTTGCGATACAGCTCCAGATCGGTGATATCAGCTTCATCGGTGTGCGTGACGTGCGGGATGTTCAGCCACGAGCGATGCAGGAACGGCCCGGACATCTTCTTGATGCGCGACAGCGGCAGGCGCTCAGTCGGACCAAACTTGGTGAAATCCTGCGTTGGAATTTCCGGAATGCCCATGCCGCCGCCGGACGATGCAGCTCCGCCGGGCCCCTTCAAGGCGGCTTTGACGTCGTCCTTGGTGACGCGGCCTTTCTCGCCGGTGCCTTTCAGGGCGGTCAGATCGATGTCGAGTTCACGGGCAAGGCGGCGAACGCTGGGGGACGCGTGGGCGCCACCAAAGTCAACTGGGGCGGGAAGAGCGTCGAGCGATGCAGCGCGGGCCGGCGATCCGAAAGCGGCTGGGGCAACTTTAGGAGGAGCAGCAGCGGCAACTGGTGCGGCTTTGGCGGCTGGAGTGGCAGCAGCCGCGCCGTTCGCGCCTTCGAGCTTGATGATGGCCGAGCCCATGCTGACCTTGGTGCCGAGCGTCACGAGAATTTCGGCCACTCGCCCGGCAGAAGGTGCTGGCACTTCCATCGTCGCCTTGTCGGACTCGAGTGAAACCAGCGGGTCGTCGGCCTTGACCATATCGCCGGGTTTGACGTGAATTTCGATGACGGGAATGTTTTTGAAATCGCCGATGTCGGGGACGGTGACGTTAATCAGGGACATGAACAAACGCTCCAGGAGGAGAAGGACGGACCGCGCTTAATGGCGGATTGTACGGCGGATTGGGCAACCGAGGTGCGAATTAAACCGGCGCTTAAGCGCGCGCCGGGCTCGGCTTATTGGGATTGATACCGTATTTCTTGATGGCCTCAGCGACCTTGATCGACGGAATGCGGTTCTCGTCCGCCAACGCCTTTAGGGCCGAGATCACCACGAAATAGCGGTCGACTTCGAAGTGCTGACGCAGGCGGCGGCGGTAGTCCGAGCGACCGAAGCCGTCAGTGCCCAGCACCCGGTACGTGCCCGGAATGAACGAGCGGATCTGGTCGGCGAACAGCTTCATGTAGTCGGTCGCGGCGATCACCGGCGCATCACCGGTTTCAGCCAACTTGGCAGTGACGAAAGCGACGCGGCTCGGCTCCGTCGGATGCAGCAGGTTCCAGCGTTCGACTTCATGGGCCTCGCGGCGCAGCTCCGTGAAGCTGGTGACGCTGTAGATATCGGCGGTGATGCCGAAGTCTTTCTCCAGCAGATCAGCCCCCGCCATCACTTCACGCAGGATCGCACCCGAGCCCATCAGCTTGACCTTCTGGCCTTTCGCTTTGGGGTCAGCGGCCTTGAGCAAGTACATGCCCTTGATAATGCCAGCTTCAGCACCGGCGGGCATGGCAGGATGCTCGTAGTTCTCGTTGAGCACGGTCAGGTAATAGAACACGTCCTCTTGCAATTCGAGCATGCGGCGTAGGCCGTCCTGGACGATGACGGCGACTTCGTAGGCGAACGTCGGATCGTACGACACGCAGTTAGGGATCGTCGATGACAGGATGTGGCTGTGGCCGTCCTCGTGCTGCAGGCCTTCGCCGTTCAGCGTTGTGCGGCCGGAGGTGCCGCCGACCAGAAAGCCGCGGGCCCGCATGTCGCCAGCGGCCCAGGCGAGATCGCCGACGCGCTGGAACCCGAACATCGAGTAGTAGATGTAGAACGGGATCATCGCCAAGTTGGACGACGAGTAGCTCGTTGCCGCCGCGATGAACGAAGCCATCGCGCCCGGCTCGTTAATGCCTTCCTGCAGGATCTGGCCGCTCTTGTCTTCCTTGTAGAACATCAGCTGATCGGCATCTTGCGGCTTGTAGAGCTGGCCGACCTGGCTGAAGATGCCGAACTGGCGGAACATGCCTTCCATGCCGAAGGTGCGGCTTTCATCCGGCACAATCGGCACGATGCGCTTGCCGATGGTTTTATCACGCAACAAGGTGTTCAAGACCCGGACGAACGCCATCGTCGTCGAGATTTCACGGCCCTCGGTCGATTTCAGCTGGGCCTCGAACGCGGACAGCGGCGGCGCCTGTAGCGTCTCAGTTTTGGCGCGGCGTTGCGGCAGGTAGCCGCCGAGTTTTTCACGGCTGGCGCGCATGTACTTCATTTCTTCGCTGTCTTCGGCGAAGCGCACGAATTCCAGGTTTTTCACTTGCTCGTCCGTCAGTGGCACCTGGAACCTGTCGCGGAAAGTGAGCAAGTGGTCCGCACCCATTTTCTTCTGCTGGTGAGTGATCATCTGGCCTTCGCCAGCGGCACCCATGCCGTATCCTTTGACGGTTTTCGGCAGGATCAGCGTTGGGCGACCTTTGTGGTCAGAGGCCGCTTTATAGGCCGCGTACATCTTCGCGGGGTCATGCCCACCGCGCGTCAGCCGCCAGATCTTGGCGTCGTCCCAGTCGGCGACCATGGCCGCTGTTTCCGGGTATTTGCCGAAGAAGTGCTCGCGGACATACGCACCATCCTTCGACTTGAAGTCCTGGTATTCGCCATCGACGCACTCTTCCATGCGGTGCCGCAGCATGCCGGAATTGTCTTTGGCCAACAGCTCGTCCCAACCGGTGCCCCAGATCACCTTGATGACGTTCCAACCGGCGCCACGGAAGTCGCCTTCGAGCTCCTGGATGATCTTGCCGTTACCGCGCACCGGCCCGTCGAGACGCTGCAGGTTGCAGTTGATCACGAACACCAGATTGTCGAGTTTTTCGCGGCCTGCCAACGCAATCGCTCCGAGGCTTTCCGGCTCGTCCATCTCGCCGTCGCCACAGAACACCCAGACTTTGCGGTTTTCGGTGTTGGCGAGGCCACGGCCATGCAGGTACTTGAGGAACCGCGCCTGATAGATCGCCATCAGGGGTCCAAGACCCATCGATACCGTCGGGAATTGCCAGAAATCCGGCATCAGCCACGGGTGCGGATAGGACGACAGGCCTTTGCCCTCGACTTCCTGGCGATAATTGACCAGCTGGTCCTCGGTCAGGCGGCCTTCAAGAAACGCGCGGGCATAGATGCCGGGCGAAGAGTGGCCCTGGTAGAAAATTAGATCGCCGCCGTGGTTTTCGCTCGGCGCATGCCAAAAATGCTGAAAACCGATATCGTACAGCGTCGCCGCCGACTGAAACGAGGCGATGTGGCCGCCAAGTTCCGACGACTCCTTGTTGGCTTTGAGTACAATGGCCGCCGCATTCCAGCGGATCGCCGCCTGGATGCGCTTTTCAATTTCCTTATCACCCGGCAACGGCGCTTGTTTGGCGGGCGGGATCGTATTGATATACGAGGTGTTGGCCGCAAACGGAATTTTAGCGCCGCTGATGCGCGCGGCATTAACGGCGCTGGTCAACAGCTCATCGGCGCGGTCCGGTCCATCAAGTGCGATGACCGACGCAATGGCATCTTGCCATTCGCGCGTTTCGGCGAGGTTGTCGGCGTCCTGCTGAGCACTGCCGTCTTGTTCGTCTTGCATCGTCCGGTCTCCCGCCGCGAATTTGTGGACACGTTGAGCCGCTTCAGGCAGCACATGTCTCGTTGCTACTCCTTTGGTTGAACAGTGGAGGATTTGCAACGGGGAACAGCCGGGCTGATGACCTGCGAACGCGAATTATCGCGTCGCCTTGAACACCCGACCGAGCGGCGTAATAAACGTGCCGGTCGACAAGCAACGCTGGTAGGGTTTGGTGCAGTCGCTCTTGTCAGACCGCATGGTCCAGCACAGCGACCGCAGCTCCGAGCACGATTTGGCGCTAGCGCTCGTCGATGACACCGCGAGAAGCGGCAAACCGACAGCCAGCACCGCAACCAAGGTGACTGATTTGTTTGTGGCGGATTTTGTGATCATCGAGCACTCTCCAAGCGTTGGCTAAGCGTTGCCAATCCCGGCCGCGTTAACGTCTGCGCGCACGGACTGAGCATCGCGTTAAGATAACGTTGGCAAGTCGGCGCTGGATCGGCAGCGGTTTTGGTCGGCAATAAGCGGTAAAAATCAATTTTTGATTGTAAATTTTTGGTTTGCGCGTTAAACGTGTATTCAGGTTTGCGTGTCATAACGGTCTGACCCGAAGGCCACGGGAACCCAGAGTACCTTAGCGTAAGCCAGGACACAGCAACGACAGAGGAGACGATCTCCACCACGACGGCATCCAACTGAGTGCATGGCTCCCCACGCCCCATGCGTTCAACGGATCGCCGACCACCGGCAGCGTGCCCCACACACGCTGCTGAGCGCCGCTCCCGAACCCACCGGGAGCGGCGTTTTTCGTTCTCGTTTACGACTTAGGGCTTCGGCAGCCGTGCCATCGCAGCGGCGACATCCCGGTCCGACGACGCATCAGAGGCCTGCAGCGTCGCCTGGACATTGGCGCTATCCACCGCCGCTCGGTTCTGGCTGAGTTTGGATTTTGCCTCCAAAGCCTGGATTTTCAGCCGGATACCGACAATGCCCTTCGTCTGCCGGATCAGGAAATCCGTCGGTGCGTCACTGGTTTTCCAGTGCGATCCCACCCGCTGCTCGTGCTTTTCGGTCAACGACGTCAAATCCGTCAGCAGTTGATCGGAGTCCTCGAACACCTCCAGCATGCCCCGCACATGCACCACAGCAAAATTCCAGGTTGGCACGACGCGCGGGTTTTCTTGCTTTGACGGGTACCAAGATGGCGAGACATACGCGTGCGGCCCCATGAATACGGCAATCGCGGACTTGGTCAGATCGCTGCTGTTCCACTGCGGATTGCCGCGCGCGAGATGGCCAATCAACACGCCAAATTCCGACCCATCATCCCGCAATATCAGTGGAACGTGACTGATGATCGGCTCCTGCGCACCCGTCGTGATCAGCGTGGCAAAGCCAATTGCGGAGATGTCAGCGCGGATTTGCGCTACATCGGTCTGGTTGAACGCTGGGGGCATGTAGAGCATCACTGGGTTCTCCTGACTGGCCCCATATGTGCCTCAAATGCACCCGCAACATCAACCAGACATTCTAATTCGGCGGAACTCCGACACGGCAGTTCACTTTTATCCGCGAAGCCAATTGACCGCGTGCCCGTTTTCAGCAAACTAATTCCAACGATTCCGTCGTCGGGGACCTCGTCATGACAAGCCAGACTAAACGTGTTGCGATAGCAGCTGCGGTCCTTGCCCTCAGTGCCGCGTTAGGCGGTTGCGGTAGCGGCAGCGGATTGACCACGGGCTCGCTGTTTGGCTCGTCGCAGGCTCAGAGTGTCGCCGCGGCACAGCCGGTTGTGACATCCGGTGACCGCGTGGTGCAAGTTGCCGCCGTTTCAGCTCGCGCCGCTAAATGTGGGTTCAATTTTGACCCTACGGGCCTCAAAACCAGCTTTATGACAGCAGAGGCCACACAGGCTGCCGATCAGGCTGCTTTGGACAAAACCGAGCGCGAATACGACACGATCCGTGGCAAGGTTGCGACGGCGATCTCAAAAGAACCAGATTTCTGCACCGACTCGAAAACTCGTGAAATCAAGACCGATTTGACCCGGCATTTGGCTGGTGATTTCTCTCCGAAACAGGTCAAAGTTATAGACCCGTCGCTGTTGGCCGGTGCTGGTCCTAAAACGCGCGAGACGATCAATCCGGAATTCCTGACCGACAAACAAGCATCGAAAACGAAGTCCGTCCCACAGTAGTGCGCCCGTCATACTGGTGGTGACGAACGACCACCAAACCCAGGCACACCCCGCTGATGCTACAAAAACTTATGTGGATCGAAGTTGCCCTCAAGCTGGGGAGCGGCGTCATTCTGGGCTTGTTCTCAGTAACATCGCCACGGCTGTTCGGCCTACCGCCAACAACAGGCACATTCTGGCAGCGATTGTTAGCAGCAGTTTTGGTTGGCATCGGGTTGGCGACCATCCTGCAGGCTACGATCACCCCTGGGCGCGGCATCGGACTAGCCGGCCTGATGGCCATCAACCTCGTCGCCGCCGCCGTCGCGACTGGGCAACTTGTGATGGGCACCATTACAACGCGGCGCGGCAAGGCAACCCTCTGGGCGCTTGTGCTCACACTGACTGGACTTAGCCTCGTGGAGCTGGCCCACATTTGAGTTGCAGCGCCACTGCCCACTTGAAAACGATATGTAAACTATGTGGCATGTCACTTGCTTTGTGCATCTCTGAATAACGGAGACGCCAATGTTGCGTGCTAATACTACAGACTTTGACTCGGTCACAACCGGTCAATCAATCGCGCGTCCAGTCCATCTTCCCACCAATCCGTTCGTAGCGCCACCATTGCCGCACCCTCGCTCAGACAATCGCACCACCAGCCAGGCTAGCGTCTCAGACGTGACGCCCTCAGCTGACGCGGCACGCCAACACAACCCTTCAACGCGGCCCCTCACATTCGAACTGATTACGGAGCAAGCAGAGTTTTGTGCTTTGGAGGCTGACTGGAACGAGTTGTATCAGCGAGCTGGGCGTGCCACCCAGGCTTTCCAGACATTCAGCTGGAACTGGCACTGGTGCCGCCATTTCGTTTGGGACCAAAAACCCGCTCCGAAACAGGCAGCGATGGTCATCACGGCACGCGACAATGGTCGCCTCGTCATGATTTGGCCGTTGGCTATTGAGCGGGTTGGCGCGATCCGCCAACTTGTCTGGATGGGCGAGCCGGTCAGTCAGTACGGTGATATCCTGGCCGATACAGCCACAGTTGATCAGGCCGCCATCAAAAGCGCCTGGGAGTTTGCATTGTCGGAGCTAAAACCTGATGTCGTGCGCTTTCGACGGGTTCGCGCCGACGCTGTGATTGCTCCGCTCATGGCCGGACTGCCGTCACTCGAAACCGTCGTCAATGAAGCGCCGCACCTCGATCTGGCGTCGGCGACGGATTTCGCGGCTTACGAACAGCGCTATTCCGCAAAAGCTCGCAAAAACCGTCGCCGGCTAGCCCGACGCCTCGAAGAACAGGGCGTGGTTAAGTACGCGCTGCTGTCACAACAACCTGAGGCCGGCGCGGCTGCCCGCCAAGCTGTCGAGATGAAGCAATCCTGGCTGCGGGACCGCGGCCTGCTATCGTCGGCGCTGTCTGATCCGCGCTTTGCCTTGTTCATGGTCGACGTCGCCTCTGCCGTCGCACACACGGGTGTCATAGTTAGTGTGCTGACCTTGAATGACGTGCCCGTTGGCATTCAAATCGGCGTTGTCGCCAAACAGCGATTGTCGCTGCACATCATCGTGTACGATCTCGCCTATGAAAAATCCGGTGTCGGCGTCCTGCACCTCGAGCACACCATCGCCGCAGCGTTCGATCAAGGCTTGACCGCCATCGACCTGCTCGCTCCGAAAGCCGAGTACAAAATGGATTGGGCCGATGGCGCCATCGCCGTCATCGATCACGCTGTCCCCGTATCGGCCCTTGGCAAACTGTACGCCCATGTCTACTTGGGGTTCGTCCGTGAACGCGCAAAGTCGTTGGTCCAGCGGCTGCCAAACCGCATCAGCCGCCACCTGCTCTCAAGCTAATACCGCCTTGCGCGCGCCATCGCCGAGTGGCCCAAAAGAACCACTGCAGTTAAGCTGTGTTAACCATTTTCCGGTCATGATCAGGTAACCTATTCATCTGATTCGCGGTCTGCCGGGGACACTCATGACAATCTTCAAACTCTCGATTGCGGCTTGCGCAGCACTCATTGTCGGGGCCTGGGCCGAAGGCACAAGAGCCCAAGGAATTGCCGTTTCCAGTGAGCGGACAACTTCGCTGACAGACCTAGCGCACCCCACACGGTCGTGAGCCGCAAAGTCTCTCAGGCCATGACCAAATGCCTCGTCATCGCGTGGCAGAGGCAACCGAGATTGTTTTGCATCGGACGCAATATGCTCAGAGTTCGTTTACTAAGACCTGCGATAGTCTGACCTCACAAGCCGCTCCTGGTTGCGTTGGGTAGGTCATACATGCGTCAGTCAAATTTCAATGGCATCAGCGCTCGCGTTGCGCGGGGCACGTTGTTCATTACTGCGGTCAGCATGCTTTCATTGCATGCGATGGCGCAGTCAGCCGATTTTCAGAAACCGTTGCCCAGCCCGATCTTTGCGGCGTCCCCGGTCGCGCCTGTCGCACCTGCGGTCAGTCAGCCAATCGTCAAGTCTGGTGACGCCAAACTGACCGACGACAGCCGCGTACCGGCGGTAACGGCAGCAGCTAGTCCGGCGTCACAGCCGACACCAAAAAACGGCAATCGCATGTCAGGTTTTGCCGTTCCCTCGGATGCGGCTGACACATTGACGACGCCACCGGTTGCCAGCGCCTCGTCCAAACCTGCAGCCCCGGCAGCGATGGCCAAGGCGCCTGTCGTCCAGGGCGCCGCCTCACGGGCCGGCATTCCGCGCCTCAACAAGGTCAAGCCTGCCATGATCCCTCAACATCCGCTGACCGACGAGTATCCCGGTTACGATGTCGTGGTCTGCATCGCTGGCTGTGGTTCCGAGGCCAAAGCGGTCTCGATCTACAAACCCAAGCCGCAAATTGAGTATGCTCAGATGCAGGGTGGCATGCAGGGCGGGTTCATCAAGGCCTCGATGACGACCGAAACCAACAAAACCGAGTGCTTAGCTGGCTGTTATGATGACGCGCCGACACGCGGTCGCATTGTGACACCAACCAACGCCGCTGCCGCCGTGCCATCCCCGGGCTCGCCCGTCGGCGCTACGGACCGGTCGGTGATGGTGCAGACCTCGACCGGCATGCCGGTTGGCGCAGCTCCGGTCAAAGTGAAGGCCAAAGCCCCCAAGAAAGTCGGCTCGGAGTGGTTTACCCGCCGGTTCGACAAGAAGACCATGAACACCAACTAAAACCGCGACACCGTGTACACGGCCCCCATCACGTGGGTCGCACCGGCAGCAAGCGCGCGGACATCATCACCCGCATTGGTTGTTTCGACACAGACAAATCGCCGCCAGCCCTCCGGCCCCATATCGGCCAGACGGCTGGCTTTTTCTGGTCCGGGGTTCCACACCACCGCTGACCGACTGCCGCTCTGCATCACCGTAATGCGGCGGCGCAAACCGCGATCATTGATGGTTGCAGCTAAGGCCATCGTCGCTGGCGCATGGTCGTCATAGATGCGGTCCACTTCACCCGGGAACGATATGGGTCCGGATTGGCGGTAACGCTGCCCGCCATCGCGCTTGTCCTGGTAGACCTCGCCGTCAAATCCCGACACATCGATGTCGGCGATATCACCAATGCTGAAATAGGTATGCAACGCCTGCGACAGCGGCAACGGCGCATTCCCCGTATTGGTTGTGCTCAA
>JAYSVA010000058.1:0-2096 GCA_043718785.1 Hyphomicrobiaceae bacterium | reverse complement strand
ACGGGATGTGGGTGAGCTTTGCCCCGGTCTGGGACTTGAACATCTCAAATGCCAGATGCTGGACGCTGCCGTTGCCCGCCGAGGCCCAGCTGAAGCCGTCTGCCGACGCCTTAGAGCTGGCGATAATATCGGCCACCGTCTTTTGTTCATTGCTTGGATGCGTCACCAGCAGGTTCGGCGTCTGACCGGCCAGAAACACCGGAATAAAATCCTTCTCCGGATCGAACGGCAGCGACGGCAGCAAGCCCGGATTGACCGCAAAACTGGTGGCGTCAAACAGGATGGTGTAGCCATCAGGTGCTGATTTGGCGACAAGGGCCGGGCCAATGGTGCCGCCACCGCCGGCGCGGTTGTCGATGATGAAGGACTGGCCGAGGTCCTCCTGGATTTTGGCGAACAACAAGCGCGACAGCGTGTCGGCCCCGCCACCCGGTGCATATGGCACGACCACGCGAACCGGCTTGTCCGGCCAAGCTGTGGCCTGCGCCATGGCGCGCGGCCCGAAACCAGCGGTTAATGTCAAAGCAGCGGTCCCCGCCAGCGCCTGGCGGCGGGTGATCAGTGTATCGTTCATTGCGTTTCCCCTAGACTTTTTGCATTGGCCGGAGATTTCCATGGGAACCGCAACGGCGCAAGGGGGCTGCGCAAGGTATCACCAATGCGTGGCTAATCGCCCTTGCGCTTGAACGGCGAGGTGCGGTGTTCGAATTTGTCTCCGAGGTCTTTGAAGCTGAGTGGCCGGAAGTGGTGGCTGTCGACGCCGACGTCGAGGCTGAAGCCGTGGGGCTGGTCATCGAAGCCGCCGTGGACGTGGCCGAACAGGTGCCACGCGCCGCTGTAGGCATAGGGCCATTCGCGCAGTGGATAGTGGAACAGCACGATGCGCTGGCCGTCGATTTTGATCGTCAGCATACTCTGCACCGAGGCAAACAGTCCGCTGTGATCGCGCACGGTATCGTCGTCGTGGTTGCCGCTGATCAGGTGTATGGTGCCATTCAGGCGGGCGAGGTAGGTGTCGGCACCTTTGGCTGAACGAAAGCAGAAATCGCCGAGGTGGTAGACGGTGTCATCGGTGCCAACGCAGGAGTTCCAGCGCGAAATCAGCGCCTCGTCCATCTTCTCAAGCGACGAAAACGGGCGGTTCTGATGGCGGATGATGGCGGCGTGGCCGAAGTGGGTGTCGGCGGTGAAGAAGGTGGTCACTTGCGTATTCCCGGTGTCTCAATAGGTGTGCCAGCGCCGCGTCCGTTGAGATACAACTCGAGCGCCAAATACTCCGGCGATCCGGCGGGCAACTGCACGGCACGGACGCCCAGCGAGCAGGCACGCAGGCGGCGGTGCAGCGAGCCCGCCTTCTGCCAGTCGAGCCGGTAAGCCGGGTACGCGCCGGTCAGGCCAGAGCTGATGGTGTCGCCGCGCAACCGGTTGCCGACCCGGTCATCGTGGCATTGCGCGCAACTGACGTTGAGCTGGCCCTGGCGCTCGAAATAGAACGCCCTGCCCGCCGCATAGAATGGTGCCGCTAGACCGTCGGTTTTTACCGCCAGCGGCAGGCCGCGCGATTGGTGCGCCACGAACGCGGTGAGGCCGAGCAGCTCGTCGGTTTCGTAGGCCAGCGCGGGTTGGCGTTGACCCATCGTGCGGCATTGGTTGATGCGGCCCTCCAGGTTGAGCAGCTGGCCGGACGCGGCCTCAACTAGCGGGTAGCGGGTGGCCGCGCCCTTCATGCTGGTGGTGCCATCATCGCCGTGGCAACCGGCACAGGATTTCGCCCCAGTGGCGGGCGGCGTTGACCATAGCTTCGCCCCCTGGCTGACCCACAGCATGCCCGGATTAGCCCCGTCATCCGCCTGCTGCGCCCTGAGATCCGGCGACAGAAATTCCGACGCGGAACGGTGAGTTTGGGCTGAGGCGTAGGTGGAGCTGGCAAGTAATGCCAATGCGAGGGTCAGAACGATTGATTTTCCCCGGCCTTTGCGGGCTTTCTCCTCCTCCCCCTTGAGGGGGGAGGACAGCACGGCTCGATTTTCGTACTTCACGAAAATCGACCTTGCCGTGCCAGGTGGGGGTGACTTCGTGTGGCAAACCCAGCCGCG
>JAYSVA010000570.1:0-12006 GCA_043718785.1 Hyphomicrobiaceae bacterium | reverse complement strand
TTTTTTTCGCGCCAAGTTCTGCCACCGCCAGCGCTGCTTTGGTCATCAAGGGTAGCGTGCGCGTGCAGGATGATACCGGCGAGGAAATCGCGGGCGTGACCGCTGAACGCGCTGTCCCGCTTCACGAATTAGTGGCTCGCCACGATCAACTCACGGACCTTGTAAACGCTGTAGCCGATGAACTGGCCGACGCTATGGTCGCGTTCGAACCGATTCCCTGCCACCCCAGCCACCTCGCCGGGCCATTCGATCCCGACGCCGCCCGCGCGGCCATCGCCGAACCCGGCCACCGCCTCGATCTGAACCCCATAGCGATAGCAGCCCAAGCCAAACGCGACGCTGGATAGCCTGATATCTGGATATCCACAGATTTTTTTTCCTACCACGCATCGCCGCTTCCCTGATATCAACCCCCTGATATCAAGTGGAAAATACACCGAGTGTACATGGCCGCCTAGTGAGGGGAATTCGAGTGTGTTACGCTCGGCTGATATCAACCCCTTGCTAGGTGCCCCCATGTCGCGCAAAGTTGCCACTGATCTGATCGGCCAATCCATCGCGTCGGCCACATCAGACCTGCTCAAGCACATCACGCCATCCCAGATGAAACAGCCGGGTGTGGCCGATGCGCTGAGTGACCTACTCGCCGCGTCTACCGCTCTTACCCATTGTGAAACCAAGTCAATCACTCTGCCTCGGGCGGCGGTAACTCGCTGACTTTGCGTGCCGCCGTCCGGCGCTCTGCCACCTTGCGCCAATAGGCCCCCGTGGTGCCTTTCCACATAAAGTGTTCGTGCAACCGCCAACGTGCGGCGCGCGGTCCACCTCCCCGGCTTTCACGCTCAATGATCCCCAAATCTTGAAGCCGCACCATCGAACGGGAAACCCCGGACGTGCTGCCGTCCAACGCCGCGATCACGTCCCCGGCGTTGACGACTTTCCAAGTGTCAAAATTCAGCCGCGTGTCGGCCGGTCCGGCCACCAACCACCACATCAGCCGGTAGTCGTACGCGGTCAACTCCTTGTTGTTCATCATGGCCTCGATCCCACGACTAAACAGCACGTTGAACCCGGCTCCGAAGGTCTCCCCCTTCTTCGGCGTGCCCCGCAACTGGAACTTGTCCCCGCTCGGCGTGAGCAATTCGTGCACCACGTGGGAAATTTGCTCTCGTGCCATCGCTTTGAACCGCAACCAGAATACCGACATCTCGACCCCATCATCAGCCCTCCCCGTTCGTAGAATGGATATTATGGAAACTAACAGGCGTTACTAATTCCAGATCAGATGGTTCAATCTGGGACACAGTCTTGCCGTATCTCAGCCCGGCCCCTCAACCTGGCATGAATGGGATATCGGTGTCCTCAGGTTTCGTGCCGAACCCGGTTAGCAGGCAATGCGCCTGCCCGCGATGATGGGTTTGGTGGTTGAAGAAGTGCGTGACCAGCAGCCACCTAGCCCGGGTGTTGGCATTGCCCGTCCCCATCGAGTGCCAGGTGAGATCTCCGGCCAGTGCGTCAACCGTCAAAGAGTCGGCCCAATGGATGATTGTGTCGTCCAGCGCCACGCGCCGCCGCTTGAGATCGTGCCAGTCCGGTATGGCTGTGGCACTCGCGGCAATCGAACTGACGACAGGCTTCATCGCCTCGTCGCCGGTGAAGCGGTATAGCCAGACCTGATCGCCAAACACGAGATGGTTGAGCGTGCCGTGGATCGAGCCGAAGAACGCGCCGCGCTGCTCCTTGCGCTGGGCGTCGCTGAGTTGGTCCGCAGCGGTATACAGGCTCTGATTTTGCCAGTGGTTGTAGCGTGCCATCAGCTGGGCATGGGCCGGGGTGATCATGGGCGAATTCCCGCAGAATCGTGGGGTTTTCCTGCACGAATCCAGTGCGTTTGCGAGCCGAAATTTGCGCTGCGCGCGCGTGGCAGAAGCCCTCTTGCAGCGCCCATTTTTGTCACGCCCAACGAGCCCACCCACGACCCGGCCTACTTATCGCCTTTCTCGTGGTAATCGGCCACCAACCGGTCGAGCAGCCGTACGCCCCAGCCTGACGCCCAGCCCTGGCTGATGTCGGTCTTGTTGCTGTCCATGGCGACGCCAGCGACATCCAAATGCGCCCAGGGTGTACCCTTGATGAAACGCTGCAGGAATTGCGCCGCAGTGATCGCACCACCGTTGCGGCCACCGATGTTCTTCATGTCAGCGTTCTTGCTGTCGATCAGCTTGTCGTAGGCGCGTGCGAGCGGCATCCGCCAGACTTTTTCGCCCGTGACTTCACCGGCTGCGGCTAGGTGCTTGGCCAGCTCATCATCGTTCGAAAACATACCCGCGTATTCCTTGCCGAGCGCGACCATGATGGCACCCGTCAGGGTGGCGAGATCGACGATGAATTTCGGCTTGAACCGCTCCTGGGCATACCACAGCACGTCCGCCAACACGAGGCGGCCCTCAGCGTCGGTGTTGAGCACCTCAATGGTCTGGCCGGACATCGACACGACGATATCGCCGGGGCGCTGGGCGTTGCTGGAGACCATGTTCTCAACCAGGCCAATCAGACCGACGGCGTTGACGTTAGCCTTGCGCGCGGCCAGCGCATACATCAGCCCGGTGACGCAGGCCGCGCCGCCCATGTCGCCTTTCATGTCCTCCATGCCAGCGGCCGGCTTGATCGAGATGCCGCCGGAGTCAAACGTCACACCTTTGCCGACAAAGCAGACCGGCTTAGCGCGCTTGGATTTGGCGCCATTCCATGTCATCACAACGACGCGCGAAGGTTTGGCGCTGCCCATGCCGACACCCAGCAGCGCGCCCATTTTCAGCACTTCGAGCGCTGGCACGTCGAGAATTTCGACCTCAACGCCGAGCTTGGTGAGCGCCCGGGTGCGCTCGGCGAACTCGACGGGTCCCAGCATGTTCGCCGGTTCATTGACGAGATCACGGGCCAGGAACATGCCACCTGCGACCGCCTGACTGTGGACGAAGGCGGCGCGGGCCGCGTCCGGATCGGAGGTCTGGATGATCAGCTTGGCGAGCGACCGGTTGGCATCCTCGCCGTTGCCGTTATCGTCGCCGGTTTTGGTGCGGTACTTTTTGAACGCGTAGCTGCGCAGCACGGCTCCCATGGCGATTTCCGCAGCGATGGACGGTCCCACCGCGTGTCCGTCCAGCAGCAGTGTGGCCGTCTGCGCGCGGCGGGCTGCCAGTTGGGCGTATGCAACACCACCGAGGTGCGACCAGTCGCAGTCGTTGGTCTCGGCGGCGTTCGGGGCTCCGATCAACACCAAGCGATCGATTTTGAGCTGGCTCGGGGCCAAGATCTCGATGGTGGCACGGGCCTTGGCCTTGAAGTCCGCCGCCGTGACAGCGCGGCGGATGCTGCCATCTGACTGGCTATCGAGCGCGGCAATGGCGCTACCGAACACGGGGCCGCTGGCGACGAGACCACCGACCGTGCCGTCAACCGGCGTCTTGATTGGCGCGAATTCAATTTCAAGGCTCTGACCAGATGCGAGCTGAACCATAACTGAAGCCTTTAAAGGAGGGGCGATGGAGTTGGACTGCAGATTGAAGCGAGGCCGCGACCATAGTCGGATAACCGCGAAGTGCAAGCCACCGCAACGTCCTAGGGCACCTAGGATCGTTCCCGCCGAACCGAACCGGAGCACCACATCAACATTTCGCCACGGTGGCATGGGAACTCGGGGTTTGTGGCCGTTGCCGGTTGTCACTGGCCGGGGTTCCCGCCTATACGAGTTGTGACGCGCTACGCAGCACCGCCTTTCGCCAACGGCCGCAGCCGGGACCCATCCGCCGCCATGATGACGATTTTCGGTCGATATCTGTTCCGGCAAACGGCAGGCGCGCTGATCCTGATCCTGCTGTCGCTCACCGGAGTTGTATGGATCGCGCTGGCGCTGAAGCAGCTCAATCTCATGACATCGGGGGGACAAGGGGCACTGACCTTCCTGAAGATGACGACGCTGGCGCTGCCCAACCTGATGGTGCTGATAGCGCCAGTGGCGCTACTGATCGCCTCGATCCACACCTTGAACCGCCTCAACAGTGACAGCGAGCTGATCGTGCTGACGGCGGCTGGTGCCACCATGTGGACCGTCGCCCGGCCGATGCTGCTGCTCGGGCTGGTGGTGACGGTGGCGGTGTCAACCGTCAACCATCTGGTCATGCCGTGGAGCTTGCGACAGCTGCGTGAGTTGGCTTCTGAAGTCCGCACCGATCTGATCAACCAGGTCATCGAACCCGGTCGCTTTGCCAGTCCTGAAGCGAACCTTACGTTCCACATCCGCGCACGCTCGCTCAAGGGCGAGTTGCAAGGCATTTTACTCAACGACACCCGCGACCCCAAGCAGACCATGTCGTATCTGGCGGAGCGTGGTAACATCATCAAGCAAGCCGGGCACGCCTACCTGCTGATGCGAACCGGTCACATCGTTCGCCGTAGCGATCCGAAAGAACCGCCGCAGATCATCGTATTTGACACCTACGCGGTTGACCTCAACAGTCTCGAGCGGACGACGATGGTCCCCGAATTAAAGCCGCGCGAGCGCTATTTGCACGAGCTGCTCAACCCCGCCCCCGATGACCCCGCCGTGAAGCGCAACCCCGGCCACTTTCGTGCCGAGTTGCATGAGCGTTTTGCCAACCCGCTGTATCCGCTAGCGTTTGTGATGCTGGCGCTCGCGTTTGTCGGGCAAGCCCAATCCACCCGCACCAACCGCACGCAACTGCTGGTCATTGGCTTCGCGCTGGCCGTCGGTTGTCGGCTCGGTGGTCTGGCGCTGAATAATGTCGTGGTGCTGCGGGCGAGTGCCGTGCCGTTGCTTTACGCGGTACCCATCGGCGCCATGATGGTCTCGATGGTGGTCATGTGGGTGCGCGCGCGCCCCAAAGGTGGTCCAAGCCTGAAGTTGCAGATGCTCTTGGCACTCGAACGGCACATCCCTGCGCTCGCCCGGCGTCAGGCGGCGAAGGCCGTTGGCGCGCAAGTCAGTCGGCCCGCCAAAACGGCCCCCGCAACAGTTGCCGCTGGTCCCCAGCCTGCCACGGCGGAGGGTTAGGCGTGTTCGGCACCAAAACCCTCAGCCGCTACATCGCCAGCCGGTTCATGCTGACGATCTTCGGCACATTCCTGCTCTGCAGCGTGTTGATCTTCATGATCGACTTCGTCGAGTTACTGCGCCAATCCGGCAAGTACGGCAGCGTCCCCGCCAGTCTGCTGGTTTGGATGACGCTGCTGCGGCTGCCTGCCTATACCGAGATCCTGATTGCGTTTGCCGTCCAGGTAGGGACGGTTGCGGCCTTGCTGATGCTGAGCCGCAAGAGTGAACTCGCGGTGATGCGCGCCGCCGGGCTCTCGGTGTGGCAGTTCCTGCGGCCCGGCTTGGCCGTTGCGTTGGTGCTCGGGGTGTTCGCGGTCCTGGTTTTTAACCCGATGGCGGCGAAGTCGCGGGCCGAGGCTGAAAGGATTTACGCTAAGGCCTTCGGGCAAGAAGCCAATTTTCTGCGCAATCAAAGCTCCGGCAGCTGGCTACGACAGGACGGGCCGGATGGGGCGTCCGTGCTGACCGCCGGTGCGGTAAGCAACAAAGGCCTGAATGCAACCGCTGTCGCCCTCTTTCAATTTGACGCGCAGAGCCACTTCATCGAGCGTGTCGATGGTGCCACAGCCAAGTTGCATGATGGCTACTGGCAGTTCGATGATGCCTGGGTGACCCGCATCGGCCAGCCGCCAGAACGGTTTGAGCGCTACATCGTTAGCACGCACCTGACGCCGGAGCGGGTGCAGGAGGCGCTCGGCACGGTGATATCGGTATCCATATTCGATCTGCCGGGCCTGATTGACGCAGCCGAACGGGCCGGATTGACGGCGACGCCGTATCGAATCCAATACCAATTGCTACTGTCAAGACCTCTTCTTCTCGTCGTCATGGTGCTTTTGGGCGCGACTGTGTCGTTAAGGTCATTCCGGTCCGGAAAGATCCAGACTATGGTCGTCTCTGGAATGGTCGGGGGGTTCGGATTCTTCCTGTTATCGGAAGTGTCCCGGCAGGTCGGGGTTGCTGGCATTGTGTCGCCTTGGGTGGCGGTGTGGACACCAGTTGTTCTCGGATGTTTTTTGTCTTTGGCGGTGTTGCTACACCAGGAGGACGGCTGAGTGATGCGTGGTTTGGGGACATCGCATCGGCGGGACGGGCATTGCTCGGCCAAGCAAAGCTGCGGGATGCATTGCATCTCTGCAGTTTCTGCTTGTGCTCGCGCATGCAACCCCGCTCGTTTGCTGCCTCGCACCCGCACAGCCGCACTGGCGCTCCTTGGCCTGGTTACTTGGTCGATACTCGCGCCAACAGTGGCGAACGCCCAAGACTCGACGATCATCGGTGGACCCGCCTCGCAAGCCTCTGCATTTCCACGCCCTCAGAGTGGTGTGCTCGGCGGACCCGTTCAGAAAGTTGACGCCAAACAACCGCTCTATCTGCAGGGCGACGAGCTGATATACGACACCAAAGGCAACAAAGTCGTCGCTCGCGGCAATGTCGAGATCTTCTACAACAACTACGTTTTGAAGGCGGATGAGGTCACCTACGACCAATCAGCGAGCACCTTGACTGCTGTCGGCAACGTCGAAGTCAAAGAGCCGAACGGTAACATTCTCCGCGCTGAACGCTACACGCTGACGGATGATTTCAAAGAAGGCTTCATTCAGTCGCTGAGCGCGCAAGGCAAGGACGACACCCGCATTGCTGCCGAGCGGGCGGTCCGCCGCGACGGTAACGTCACAGAATTCCAGAACGGTAAGTTCTCGCCGTGCAAGAGCGATCCTGGCAAGCCGCCGCTGTGGTGCATCAGCGCCGCGCGGATCGTCCATGACCAGGCCAACGGCAACATCACCTATCAGGATGCCTACTTCGAGCTGTTCGGCCAGAAGGTGTTGTATCTGCCGTACTTCCAGCATCCCGATCCCACGGTGAAGCGTCGTTCAGGTTTTCTGGTGCCGGAACTGTCGAGCTCATCAAACCTCGGTTTCACGGCTGAAATCCCGTATTTCTTCAACCTGGCACCGAACTACGATTTAACATTCCACCCCATGGTCTCTGCCAAGCAGGGAGTCCTGTGGCAGGGCGACTGGCGGCACCGCGTCTCGTTCGGTGACATTACCGGCGAGTACAACATCAAGATAGCTGCGATCGACCAAACCAGTCTGGATCAAAGGATTGTCGGCTCGAACCTGCCGGATGACTGGCGCGGCAGCATTCAAACTAAAGGCGCGTTTTCACTATCGTCATGGTGGAAGTTCGGCTGGGACGTCACCATTGAAAGCGACGACAGCTTCCGCCGCTTCTACAAACTCGACAACATCCTGCAGACGGACCGCGTCAACAGTGTCTTCTTGCAGGGGCTGGGCGAACGCAGTCACTTCGCCATGACCGGTTATCAGCTGGGTGGCCTGCTGTTGTCGGATAGCAAGGTCGCCGACAGCCGCGTGCTACCCGTTATCGACTGGAACTATGTCGCGGCCAACTCGGTCATCGGCGGCGAGCTCAGCTGGAACGTCAACGCCATCAATTTCAATCGGTCGGATGCGCTGTCGTCAGGCACATACTCGACGCCCCTGTCACGAGTGCCGTTGGTCGATTCAAATATCACCCGTGCATCAGCCGACATCAACTGGCGTCGAAAACTGACGGATAACATCGGTATCACCTACACGCCGTTTGCCAATATCCGTGGTGACATCACGCAGCTGACCAATGCGCCAGATCCCTCGCGCACCAACAACGTCACGTTAGCGACTGCCAACCGTGCTCCGTTGCTTGACGAGACCCAGACACGCGGGGTCGCAGCTGCCGGTATTCTCGCGGCCTATCCATGGATTGCCAATTCCGCCAGCGCCTCGCACATCATCGAGCCAATGGCGCAGTTGATCGGTCGTACGGCCAAGGAAAATCAGCGTCGTTCCCCCGACGAAGACGCGCGCAGCCTCGTGCTCGACGACACCAACCTGTTCGAATTGTCGAAGTTCTCTGGCTACGACCGCACGGAAACCGGCACCCGCGCCAACGTGGGCGTCCAATATACGTTCCAGGCCAACAGTGGTGGTTCCGCCCGCTTGCTTGCCGGTCAGAGTTACCACCTGTCCGGTGACAATGCCTACGCCACGCCAGGGTTTGATATTGACGGCAAGCACGTGTTCAACCCGAACAGCGGGCTTGCAACAACACGGTCCGACTATGTGCTCGGGTTGTATCTCGCACCATCAACGATCTTCCGCGCCGTCGGCCAGATGCGCTTCGACGATGCAACGCTCGCCCTGCGCCGCGCCGATTTGATGGCGCAGGTCAACTATGGCCCGATCAGCGCCACGGCGATGTACGGTTACACCAGCGCTGATCCGCTGGCAGTGGGTGCGGCCAGCGTCGTCAACCAGCAGCAGCTGGCCGGCAACTTGGCGATCAGATTGACGGACCGCTGGAGCTTGCTCGGTGCCATCGTTTATGACATCGACGAGAAGTTCCGTCTGCAGGACGCCTTGCAGGTCAAATACACGGACGATTGTTTCGCGATCTCCGCGACCTATGCCGAGACATTCATCAATAACCCTACCAAAGACATCACGCCTGACCGGTCGATCATGCTGCGGTTCGAGTTCAAGTATCTTGGCGATTTCCGCTACAAGACCAACAATCTGGATCTACCCGGCGTTGTCAACCAGCCCACGAAGTAGTTTGGTTGGCTGACCTTCCCTCGGCTGTCGAAGGCGCGGTGGCTCGCTAGACTGCCGCGATGACGGGCAACCGCGCTGCTCATCTAGCCAATTCGAGTTGCAGCAACCCACCACGTCGGTTGCCGTCGGCGGATGTGCTCGGCGGCGGCAGTCGCAGCGTTGTCACTGGCGAACAGTGCGAAGCACGTCGGCCCAGCGCCTGACATGGCTGCCGACAGTGGGGCCTGCATCAATCCGGCCCCGATCCCCCGCAACTCCGCCAAAACACCGGTAATCTCGGGCACCACTTGCAGCGTTGCCGGCTGCAGAGAGTTTCCGCGTTCGCGCATGAAGGTAACCAACGCCGTCCGCGCATCCGGACCTGCCGCCGCCGACACTGCCAGACCTGCCGGAACCGTGCCGGAGCCGCCTCCAGCCATCACCGGCCCAGCCGCCAAAGCACGGAACACACGTGCGGTTTTATCGGACGGCACCGGGCCCAGCGCATTGACCAGCACCGCGCTCAGGCTCGGCAGTCCCACAACTGGCTGGAGACGATCACCGATGCCCGTCATCCAGGCCGTCGTGTTGGCTAGGCACACCGGAACATCGGCCCCCAGGCTGGCGGCGATGCGCTCCCACGGCACGTCAGCGGCCGCGCCGCCGGGGGCATCATTGGCGCGCCGCACGGCCCGCAGCACCGCCGCTGCATCCGCTGAGCCACCACCGATGCCAGCCGCGACCGGCAGCCGCTTTTCCAGGTGCACCGCGCCGAGCTTCAGCGCTGGGTGCGTCTCTGCCAGCCGCCGCAGCGTCGCAGCAATCAGGTTTTCGCCGACCAAGGACTGCGCGAACGGCCCGGATACGTTCACAGCCGCCTCTGCCGCATCGGTATCCACCGTGACGACATCGCCAATGTCGGCGAACGCCACAAGACTGGCCAGCTCGTGATAGCCGTCAGGACGACGCCCCCGAACCTCTAGCGTCAGGTTGACCTTGGCCCGGGCGATCTCCGTATAAACGGGCATGGGTCCGCCTTACTGCGGCTGCGGCCCAGTCCGGCTATCCGCACGTTTGCGCGGCACGGCTGTCGCCTCGGTTCTGGCCTGCTTGGTCTTCACCACTTTCGGGGCAGCCAGTGAGGCCAGCCCGCTGACCAGCTTCTTTTTGACCTTCTCGGCGTCCTCCGGCTCTGGCTTCAGCATCAGCGACTGTTCCCACTGATACCGCGCCTCACGCTCGCGGCCGACGCGCCACAGCGCATCACCCAGGTGATCGTTCAACACGGGATCTTCCGGCCGCAATTCGACGGCCCGTTCCAGGAACCGCACGGCATCCTTGAAGTTGCCCTGCTTGAAGTGCGCCCACCCTAGACTGTCGACGATGTAGCCATCATCCGGTTTCAGCGCGACCGCCTTCTCGATCAGCGCCATGCCCTCCTTTAGGCGGCGGTTCTGGTCGATCCAGGAGTAGCCGAGATAGTTCAGCACCATCGGCTCGTCTGGTGCCAGCTTCATCGCTTGCAGCAGATCGGCCTCAGCCTGCGGCCACTTCTTGATCCGCTCATAGCTGGTGCCGCGCGAATACCAATAGGACCAGTGGCGCTTCTCCGGCTTTGGCAGCAGCGCGATGGCCCGGCTGTAATAGGCAATCGACTCGTCGAAACGTTTGCGGGCGCGCATAATGTTGCCCAGCGCATCGAGCGGCTTGATATCGGCGGGATCGCGCTCTGCCAGCGATTCCAGCAGCGATTTCGCCTCATCCACCCGCTCAAGCTGGTTGAGATTGATCGCCTTGCGGATCTCAATCGACGCTGAAAGCGGCGTGCCCTTGGGAATGCGATCATAGATGCCGATGGCGGTATCGTGCCGTTTGGTGGTCTCGTGCACGTTGGCCAGTGCTGCCAGCGCAAATGGGAAGTCAGGTTTCATAAACAGTGCGAGTTGCAGATAGACCGCCCCTACCGCCACGCCACCCTCGGATGTCAGCGCTTCGCCGAGGCCGTAGAACACTTCCGCCAGACCGGCCTCCGGCGTCTCGATCATCAGCGGCACTTTGTCGGACGTGTTGAGCTGCTCGCGCAGTGCCCGCGCCATCGGGTGGCCATCGACCGACGATTTCGCCATATGCTCAGACAGCACCGCCTTAGCCAACTGCGGATTACCCGAATTGGCGGCGTGATGCGTGTAGGCCAGCGCCGTGCGTGGCGTCCGCGCGTCGGCTTTGAAGATGCGCTCGTAGTTCGTCCGGGCTTCACCCCGGCGACCGCCGATGTCAGCAATCAGCGCGCGATGATAGCGCAGATAAAACTGCGCCCACTCCGCCTGCTTATTGATCTCGATGAGTTGTAGCGCCTCATCCGGTTCGCCTGCAGATAGCCGGGTCCAGGCCCGCGTCAACGCGCTGGTCAGATCGCCAATCGGGCCTGAGCCCGCCGCCTTAAAATGCTCCTCGGCCTTGGCCCACTGCTTGGCCTTGTACTCGACCAGCCCGAGATACAGTCGCGCCACGCGGTTCTGGCTGCCCTCGTTGGTCGCCGCGAGCTGTTTCGCCATTTCGGTGGCGCGGACCCAATTGCCCTCGGTCACGTCCATCAGGAACGCCTGCTCCAGCAGCACCTCGTTGCCGGGATCGCGGGCCAGCGCATTGCGGAACAACCGAGCGGCGGCTGCGCTGTCATTCTGCGTGCGGGCATGACGACCCGCGAGATAGGCCCCCAGCAGCGAGCGCCCCTCGATTTCGGGCGTCTCGGGTGTACGGGCCTGGGCTGATGGCACGGCTACAATGGCCATCATCGCGGCGCTGGCGACCCCCAGCATCAGTCTTGTCATACGCGATTTGGTCATACGTGAGCTCGCAACACGTGACGCTGTTCCAGTCATCGCCGACGCCCCGAAAATTGTTAAACCGCGCATCTCACCTCGCTCTGCCGGTGCCAGAACCGGCGGGTGTCGTCTTGTATCGCCATACGAACCGCAACTCTCAGCCGACCCTAGCAACACCACGGCTGTTTGGCGACTCTAAGACTATTACCATAGCATTCCGCTCATCACATTCTATTGCGGTGTTCGCGCGCCCCATCCAGCGGGGGATAACTCGCCTCGCTTGACGGGCTGGCCCCGATTTGTCACCCATGCTCGCAACGCTTTGACCGAACGGACCGCCATGACCAGAAACGACCAAGCCTTCGGCATCCGCTCCGAAGCCCGCCTCAAGTACGAAGACGGCAAATACACCGTGCTGCTGAAAGGCGACTTCGTCCGCTGCGCCATCACCCGCGCCCCCATC
>JAYSVA010000569.1:0-2342 GCA_043718785.1 Hyphomicrobiaceae bacterium | reverse complement strand
GTCAGATAATCCTACTGCGTCGGTTCGGGCAAAAGCCTCTCCTCACGCGTCCCCGGAATCAATTCAGCGCAAGGCGCTGAGTTGATGTCCGGGGTCTTTACGTGGCAAGGCAAAGTGGGCGGGTGCCACAAATCGACAGGTAAAGATCCCGGACAACCGCATTTCCCTGCGGTCAATACGGTTTCCGGGAACGCGTGGGAGAGAGTCGAGTGTTACCAGTGGGAATAAAGCGGCTCGTCACAAGTCAGCAGAGGATATCAACGAATGGCGTTTACTAGCCGCCTCGTGATCTCGATGCTGACGGTCTCGCCGCCCAGATGTTCGAGGACGAAGGCAAAGCGCGAGCCATCTGGAAATTCGGTGATCTGCTCGCCCGGCCTGATAAGCGCATGATCAACGTAGGTGATACGGTGGCCACTCTCTAACCGAGTAATGGCCGCCTCGCCGTAGCCGTTGGCGGCGAGTAGCTGGCGGTTGATAGTGAACGATTGGCGCGGGTAGGGGAAGTAGTCGCGCTTGTCCGTGACGATGCGGCGGCCGAGCTGCACGTCGATCGGGCCCGTGGTCATTGGGCGGTCTTGGGTCGTGGTGGTCATTGACACCTCCATGGGGGACACCTCCATCGGTGGAAACTAGCAGAGCAGCCATGCCGCGTCCACGATTTGTTCCGCATGGTTTGGCTTGACAACCGGGGGCATCAGCAACCAGCCTCAGACATCATAGGAACGGAGCCGCACATGAGCACGGAGCAACAAGCGAAAGGGTCGGCGCACGTCATTGCCCTCGATCAGGCAGCGTCGTTCTGGCAGCCGGTGCCGGCCAACGGGTTTGTGCGCAACATTCTCAACCAGAAGCTGGTCGGCGGTGAGGCGAACTTTTCGATGGGCACGCAGACGGTGGCGCCGCAGTGCTTCATCCGCGAGCATACTCATAGCCACAACGAGGAAGTCATCCATCTCATCGAGGGGCGTGGCATCGCCCGCATCGACGGTGTCGATCATCCTATGGAACGAGGCACGACGGTGTATGTCGGGCGTAACGTCAAGCACCACTTTCTCAATCCGAACGATCAGCCGATGACGTTTCTGTGGCTGATGCTGCCGGGTGGGCTCGATCAGTTCTTCTCCGAGATTGGCCGTGAGCGCATTGTCGGGCAGCCCGCGCCGGAACCGTTCGCACGTCCGGCCAACGTCGCCGAGATCGAAGCGCGAACGGTGTTTGGCTGGACTGACAAATCATTTGATACGAAGAAGTAAGAGGGCCTCATGACGATCTCGCGTGTAAAACTTGCCGATGGCGCTGAGCTGTCGGTGCATGTCGATGGCAGCGGACCCGATGTGGTGCTGGTGACCGGGCTCGGTGGCACGGCATCGTATTGGGACCCGACAGTCGCGCCACTGACCAAGTCGTTCCGGGTGATCCGCTACGATCAGCGCGGCATTGCTGCGAGTACGCGGGGTACTGCGGCCACCACGATTGACCAGCTGGCCGACGACACGTTTGCGGTGATGGATCATGTCGGCTCGAAACGCGCCGTGCTGCTCGGGCATTCGACTGGTGGGGTTATCTTGCAGAGCATGGCTTTGAAAAGCGAAAGCCGGATTGCCGGGATGGTGCTGTCCGGTACTTGGGCGACGAAGAACCGCTACATGCAGGAGCTGTTCGGCTCGCGTGCGGAAATCCTCAAAGTGCGGCCGCGCGAATATGCGGCGATGGTGGGTTTTCTAGCTTACACGGCGGACTGGTTGAACGCCAACTGGGACAAGTTCGAGGCGATGGCGGCGGCAGCGCCAATGACGCCGGTGCAGCAGGCGATTGTCGCCGAGCGGATCGCGGCGATCATGGCGTTCGACCGGTCGGCGGAGGTGCACCGCATCAAGGTGCCAGTGCTGGTGCAGGGGGTGGAGGATGACCTGATCGTGCCAGCTTTCCTCAGCCGTGAGCTACACGGACTGATCAAGCACGCGGAGCTGCAGATGCTGCCGACAGGTGGGCATATGTATCCAATCACGCGCACGGAACAGTTCGTCAAATCGCTGACTTCGTTTGCCAGCAAAATTATGGCTTGAGGAGAGTGTCATGCGTCTGAAAGATAAAATCGCTGTGATCACCGGTGGTGGGTCTGGCATTGGCCACGCGACGGCAAAAGTGTTTGCGCGGGAAGGCGCTACCGTCATCATCGCCGACAAGAACCTCGATGCTGCCAAGGCCGTCGCCAAGGAGCTGGGCGGCAAAGCAACGGCGGTGAAGGTGGATGTGGCCGTAGCAGCCGAAGTCAAAGCGATGATCGACGGCACGGTTGCCGCGTTTGGTCGCCTCGACATTCTGTTCAACAATGCGGG
>JAYSVA010000568.1:0-2346 GCA_043718785.1 Hyphomicrobiaceae bacterium | reverse complement strand
TGCAGGTCCGGCATGCCGTCAAACGGACGGAAATTTTCAAGTGTCTCGGCACCGCGAGTATAGCGGAACCGGTATAAGCCATTTGTGCGGTCGAGGCGCCCAACTGGCGCCCACTGGCCGTTGGTTTCGCCGCCGCCGCGCGATGCCACGAACAGGGATGTTGTCATGATGCGTCTCCGGCCAGCAACCTGCGACGGTTTTCGGCAAGCAGCGCGAGGGTGAACGTGCGGCTCACGTCGGTCATGCGATGCGGCGGAACATCGGCCACCACTTGCTCGACGGTCTTATCGTCGATGTTCGACAACTGTTGCTTCCAGATATTGGCTGCGTCGGGTGCTCGTGACGCCATCGCCGCCCACGCGGCAACGGTCGATAGCGGGCGCGGACTGGTTGCGGTCTCGTATAGCGCAGACCTTGCTTTGCGGGTGTAAGCCGAAACTTGCCGCCGTTTATCCTTGGTGGAGAGGCGGTTGGCACGGTCGGCGTCGTCCAGATTGCGGGCAAGCGCTGCACCATGATCGAAGGTCGGCGCCAACAACAGTTCGGTGTTCATTCGCAGCGCTCCCCAGTTTTCATGATGCCGATCCGTGTTCGCGATCCACGCGTCCAACAGACCATAGCCGACAAAGACGTCGACGGCACTTGTGATCCCATGCGGGGTGCCCGCACACCACGTAGGAGCCGGCGGCCCCAAGGCTTGCAGCACCTCGACGACGGCTTCGACCGCGTGCGCCTTCACCTTATACTTCGATCCGCCAGCGGGATAGGCGGGATCGCGGCTGACCAGCAGCTCGTTGGCCAGGACAAGCGTAACGGGTGGCGGCGCGCACGTCTCGCACACGACGCCAATGGTGCCCGTGCCCAGCTCGACCGCCAGATCGTATGGCACGTGCGGCAGGCCGAGCAACGCTGCCAATTCGCTGGCGATCTTCTCCGCCCAGTCCTCGCCAGTGCCCCGCTTTTCGGCCTTGAACAGCATGCGACGGCCGTCGCTGTCCGTGAACCAGTACTTGGGCTTGGAGCCCAGCGGTTCCAGCACATCTTCCGACGCGGGATCAACGGTGATGATCGAATACATGCCATCAGGTCCGCAACGAATCGCATTGACTGACGCGACCATAGCGCAATGCGGCACTGATCGCCCCCAACGCCCGCGTCTTCGCCTCGATGGGCGTCAGACGAGCCTGAGGCTGGCCAGATGCGTTACTCCCGCCCCCAGCCTCCCATGATGTGCCCGGATCAACTTGTCTGAAACGTTGGTGAAATCAACAAGCTGGCGTGTATCTTGGCGCACGCTCTGGCATCGAGTTACGCATGCCACGCAAATCCACCCATAAGCTCGCCACGAATATCAAGGTCATAGAGGCCTGCATCAAGCGTCAGACCAGCCAACCTATGCAGAGCTGGCGCATCGACGGCCACGACGGTCTCGTCCTCGTCACACACCCGAGCGGCACCGCAATTTGGTGGTTCGTGTTCCGCCTCAAGGGCGAGCGCCAGCGCAAGGTCAGGATCGGCCGCTTCGAGGACTTCAAACTGGCTGGCGCCGTCGAAAAGTCGCTCGAATACCGGCTGGCCAAAACCCGCGGCGAAAATCCCGCACATCAACTGTACAAGTCACTCACGTTCCGCGAGCTTGCCGAAAAATGCCTCACCGAGCACCCGGCTCTGGCGCAAAGCACGCGCAAGAATTACCACCATTGCCTCAAGGCCGACGTGTACCCTGAGATCGGCTACAAGCCCGCGTCCGCCGTTGCCTCCGCCGACATCGCCGCCATCTGCCGGTCGATCAAAGCTCGTGGTCACATTGTTCAAGCACAGCGTGTGAAAACCACCATCGGCGGCATCTATCGCTGGGGCATGCTGGAATCGCTCGTCCCCGAAAACCCGTCACGAGCCGTCCCCAACCAGCAGACCGTCGCCAGCGTCCGCGACCGTGTCCCGACCGACGCCGAATTGCGCCGACTGTGGTTGGCCGTCGAGAACTCCCCAACCACGTCTCTGTCGATCCGCTTGATCATCCAGCTTGCAATTCTTACCGGGCTGCGTGGCGGTGAGATCGCAGGTGCCCGCGTTGCCGAACTCGCCGACGGCGTCTGGACCATCGATGGCGATGTCGCCAAGGGCGGGCGCATCGTCGCCGAAGGCCGCATGAAATCCGGCCGCCAGCAGATCGTCTATCTCAGCCGACAGGCCCGCGCATTGTTCGAGCGCGCACTCGGCGAATGCGCCAACGAGCACTATGTCTTTCCGGCTGCGCCGCTGCCGATGTTGCAGGTGCCCTGCAAGACCCCGCACACTGACCGCCGCTCGGTCACACGCGCTATGGCGCGGCTGTGCAAAGCC
>JAYSVA010000567.1:0-12055 GCA_043718785.1 Hyphomicrobiaceae bacterium | reverse complement strand
AGGTGGTGACGCCGGCCGACATCAAGGGCCTGAAGATCCGTGTGCCAACCCGCACGATCAACGATACCCTCGTGCTGATGGGCGCGAGCCCTCAGGGCATTCCGGCGCCGGGCGTGCCAGAAGCGCTGGCCAAGGGCGTTGTCGACGGCGTGATGATGCCATTCGAAGTGGTGCCAGCGCTAAAGATCCACGAGCTGACCAACCGAGCCTCGACCTTTGCGGGGGATCGCGGTCTGTATACGGCGGTGTTTTTCCTGGCGATGAACCAGGCGAAGTATAACAGCCTGTCACCGGAGCTGAAGAAGGTGGTCGATGACAACTCCGGCATGGTGGCCTCGAAGTGGGCTGGCAAAGTCTTCGACGATTCTGACAAAATCGGCCTGGAAGCGCTGGCGTCGGTGAAGACCGAAGTGAAGGTGATCGATGGTGCTGACCTCGCCGCCTGGAAGACCGCGACCAAGCCGATCAGCGACACCTGGGTTGCCGCCCGCGACAAAGAAGGCCTCAAGGGTGCCGAGCTGCTGAAGGCCGCCGACGACCTGATCGTCAAGTACAGCAAGTGATCGCTGGATCAGCACGCTGAATGATCAACGCTCGCCCGGACACGCTGTCCTGGCGGGCGTTTTGCGTTGGGGTTGTGATAGGAATACGGCCAACGGATGAACAGATTGTATCTAGTTCCGTCCCCTCGGTCTTCGCCTCCTCCCCCTTGAGCGGGGAGGACAACGAGGGCGTCGCGCAGCGATGCCGTCGTGAGGTGGGGGTGATCTTTGGACAACGATGCCAGCGGCACGGAGTCACCCCCACCTCGCACGGCAAAATCGATTTTTGTGAAGAACAAAAATCGAGCCGTGCTGTCCTCCCCCCTCAAGGGGGAGGAGGAGAAAAACCGCGACGGTGTGCTCGCTGCGAGTTTTTATGCGATAGCCCTGCCCTTGAGGGGGAGGAAGCGAAAGAGCCGAAAGGATGATGGGTTTGACAAGTCCGCATATCCTCTCAAATCACCGCTGTTTCCAGGAAGGGTTCGCCGCGGTCGATGCGGGCGAAGCTGAACGGGGAGAGGTCGAGGGTGCGGAAACCGCCGTAGGTGATCAGCTCTGACAGGCCGCGACCCATGGCGGGGGACTGTTGGAAGCCGTGGCCGGAGAAGCCGTTGCAGAACATGAAGTTCGTGACGACGGTATGGGGGCCGAGAATGGCGTTCTGGTCGAGCACGTTATAGTCGTAATGCCCGGCCCAGGAGTTGATCAGCTTGATCGCCTCGAACTGCGGGATGCGGTTGGCAATGGCGGGCCAGACCTTGTCCTGCCAGATGCTGTGGTCCATGGCGAAATCGTTATAGTCGACCGCCGGGTCGTGCTCGGGCGGGCAGCCTGCCATGTAGTAGAGGCCATCGCTGCGGCAATGCACACCGGACGGATCGATGGTCAATGGCAGGTCGCGGTCGAGACGCTGTTCGGCGGCGAAGATGAACGTGAAGCGCTTGCGCGGCTCCACTGGAATCTCGATGCCCGCCATCCGGCTGGTGAGGATGCCGCGCGGGCCGGAGCAGTTCACTACCGTCCCGCACGAAATCACCTCGCCGGTTTTAAGCGTGACGCTGTCAATGCGGGTGCCCGCCTTGTTCTTGGTCATGCTGACGACGGCGTTGGTGCAGTATTCGACGCCGCGTTCGCGGGCCGAGCGCTTCCACCAGTCGAACAATGTGCCGCCGTCGAAGTAGCCTTCGTCGACAAGGTTGTGGTTGCCAGCGATGATGTCATCGAGCTGATAGAACGGGTACGCCTTAGCGATCTCGTCGCGGGTCATGTGGCGGGTGCCAGCGCCGCAAGCAGCCTGGACTTTTTGCGCGGCTCTCAACGTGTCGGCGAACGCCTGGGTGTCGGCCAGATACAGATAGCCGAAGCTCTGTAGGATGGGCTTGGGGACACGGGGATCGCCTCCCATGTAGGTCTGGAAATTTTTGACGAACTCGGCACCGAATTGCGAGATCTGGACGTTGATGGCGGCGCTGAACTGTTGGCGGATGCAGCTGTTGGTGTGCGCGGTCGCCGAGAATTCGTAGGTCGGGTCACGCTCTACGACCAGCACCGAGCCCTTGAAATCCGGGTTGTCGGTCAGGAACCAGGCGACCGACGATCCCAACATCGCCCCGCCGACGATGACGACGTCGTAGGTCGATTTTTTCGGCGTCGTTTCGATGGGGGTGAGTGCCATCAGTTGTTTCCTCACTGCGGGCTCTTGGCCGGTTTGCGGTAGGTCAGCGGCGGCGGGGCAGCTGCGGTCTCGGCGTGGGCCAGCTTGGTGATCTCGCCGTGAAAAGCTCTGCCAGCAGGCCGATGGGGGCTGGGATGGGAACGTTCGTTGTCATCAGATCCGCGTTCTTTGGGCAGCGATTCGACCTTAGGTTGGGTAGAGCCCCTGGCGCGACCCAACAGGTTTGGCTCCAACCGCAAACTCCCGCCGAAGATGTTGAGTCGGGCAATTGGGCTCGAGCGAACCTACGGGAGCAATGCGGTCAAGTAGCCCATATCGGCTAAACCCTGAAGCACCGGCAGGATATCGTCAAGGATGGCTTGCCACCTTGGTTTGGCGTCGTGATTGTGACAGCATTAGGCGCATCCCTGGCAACAAAAAAACGGCGGACGCTTGGGGCGTCCGCCGTTTTGGCTCAGTTTGCATATGATCCGACCGGGATCAGTTAGCGCGAACGGCGCGCTGGCAGATAAACTTTCTGGCACGGATAGATCAGGTTCGGATCAGAGATTTTATCGCGGTTGACGCGGGCAATGGCGCGGTAACGTTCGCCATTGGAGTAGTGGGTTTCGGCAATCTGCCAGAGTGTATCGCCGCTGGCGACGACGTAGGTGCCGGGCAGTTTGATCCGGCGACCAGAGCGGGCACAGGAGCCGCCTGATGATCCGCTTGCGGCGACGGCGCGCTTGCCAGCGCTTGAACTGGTGTCGCTTGGCTTGGTGCTGCCCGAAGTTGCTACGTTTGGCTTGCTTGGCGTGCCAGCGCTGGCCACTGGACCAGTGCCAGTTGCTGGTGCGGTGGTGGACGGTGCCGTGGTTGATGGCGGTGCTGTCTTGCCCGGCGTAGCGGCAGGGCCTGAGCTCTTGGTTGCGGCGGCTGCAGCAATGACTGCGGCAGCGTTCTTGGTTGCGGCTTCGGCAGCCTTGCGGGCCTCCTCAGCATTACGGACGCCGTCACCCAGCTGCTTTTCGGCAGCCTTGCGGGCTTCCGGGGTGGTTGCCGTAGTGATGGCGCGGCGGCTGGTTTCGACGGCTTTGGCCGCGTCATCAGCTTTTTTCGCCTCGGTCACCGTTTTGGTTTCGGCAGTACGCAGGGTGTCGAGCGTCTTTTTCGCTGCTTCGGCGACGCGGGCGGATTCCGCAGCCTTCTTGTTTTCTTCGGCAGCTTTCGCATCAGCCAACCGCTTGGCCTCGGACTGCTTCTGCAGTTCCGCAGTTTGGGCGGCAGCCTGCGCTGTCTGTGCTGACTTCTGATCAGCGATCCGCTTTTCATCGGCGATACGCGCGGCATCGGCAGCTTTTTTGGTAGCTTCGGTTGCGCTAGCTGCAGCCGCCTTAGCCAGGCGCGCCTCGTCGGCAGCCTTGGTCTCGGCGGCCTTCCGCAGGTCTTCGGCCTGACGAGCGGTTTCAGCCAGTTTGGCTTCGTCCTGCTGCTTTTTGGCAGCCGCTTCGTCCGCTAGCTTCTTGGTGGCGTCGTCGGTCGCCTTCTTGGCATCCGACAGCTTCTTTTCGTCTGCTGCGCGCAGATCGGCTGCACGCTTGGCAGCCTCGTCTGTGTTGCGCTTGTCTTCCGCTAGTTTCTTGGCGGCAGCGTCGTCGACCAGCTTTTTAGCGGTTGCTTCATCAGCGAGCTTCTTTGCTGTGGCGTCGTCCGCCAGTTTCTTAGCCGCCGCAGCGGTGGCGGCAATGGCGTCATCAGCTGTTTTCTTGGCCGCAGCGGTGGCAGCGGCGGCAGCGTCATCCGCACCTTTTTTGGCTGCGGCAGCGGCTGCTGCAGCGTCGTCGGCGACCTTCTTCGCGGCATTGGTGGTAGCAGCTGCGGCGTCGTCAGCTGCCTTCTTCGCGGCAGCCGCCATCTTGGCGGCGTCCTCGGCAGTTTTCTTGGCAGCTTCGTCGGTCTTGCTGGCTGCCGCAGCGGCGGCGGCCTTGCGCTCGTCCTCGGCCTTTTTGACGGCGTCGGCGGTGGCCTTCAGATCAGCCTGCTTCTTGGCTTCGATCTGGATTTTCTGGGCTTCTGTCAGCACCGGTCCGGTCGTGGTGGGGGGATCGGTCAGCTTCGGCACAACCTGCTCGTCGTAATCCTTTTTCGACCGGGCAAACCAATCCTGGATCTGGTCGACAATCGACGGCTCAGCCGCCGGTGTTGGGGCCTGGGCCACAACTGCTGGTTTCGCAGCCGGGGCGGTCGGTGTCGGCGCGACCGTAACGGTTGGTGCCGTTGGCGCAGGCGTTGCCGCAGGCGCTGACGGCGTTGCCGTCACGGCTGGCTTCGGTGCTGCGGGGGCGGTTGCCTGTGGTGCCACGGCTGGTTTAGCGGGCGTTGCTGTCGGGCTGGTGGTGTCGGGTTCCGACAGCTTTTTGGTGACATCCTGATAACCGCTCGACGAACGCTGCAGCCAATCCAGGAACGTGCCGAGGATGCTATCGTCAACGGCCGTTGGGCCCTGGCCAGGCGCTTTTTGAGCCTGGGCCACGCGAACCAACTGCTGTGCGGGCTGAGTGGTCGCATGGAGGGTTGGGCTTGGCAAAAGTGCTTCTGCCTGCAGCGTGGCGCCTGCCAATGACTGGCCGACGCTGCCCCAGGTCATGGTGCCTGTGTAGGCGTCCGGGATGGCGATCCGCACGACCTCGCTTAGTTCCTTGCGGGCGCCGTCACGGCTAGTCGCAACGGCGACAATCTGATGATCACCGACGCCGATGCCGGCCGCCACCGTCAGTCGCCAAGTGCCGTTGGTGCTTGCGCGCACTTCGCCGATCACGCGACCGGACACAGTGACAGTGACCGTGCGGTTGGCACGTGCAGTGCCCTCGAACACGGTCGACGAGCCGACAACAATGTCGACGCCGGTCACCGTTGGCAGCGCCGACTGATCAAGCGGCGCACGCGGCTGCGTGATGCCGTCCACTGACTGGGCCGTGGCAACCGGACTCCCCTTGGCCGACGCGCTCGGCGCCATTGGCAGCAGCCATGCCGCTGCTGCCGACGCAGCAAAGACAGCAAAAACTGAGCACATCAAACGTGAACGCACCATAGCAACCAACCTCCCACTTAGCTCGACGATGCAAAAAAGATCAGCATAATCTTATTATTGCGGCGTCAAGCTACTACATTACACCAGCTTCAATCGGCAGCATAATCATAACTTTGCCGCGACGCCAACCTTTGCGTGCCTGGAATGGCTGACGCCACCAAAGCTTGGTTAAAAACGCACAGGTTTCGCCGAGCTGTTAACTGTGATGTGGTGCAGTTCATCATACGGCCTGCCGTAATTTGGTTCGAACTTTGAGACTAGCCTGTCAATCGGACGACAGAGGTAGAAAAAGGATGCCAACGATGGCACGCAACAGATCGGACAAGACAACAGGCCGTATGAACGGGCATGCTGCCAACATTGATTTGCCAGTCACAGACCAATCCAGGACGCACGCCCCGATGACAAAGTCTAACCCGATGTCAAAATCTGCCAAACCTGCCGCCGTTAAGCCTGCCGTCGCTAAACCGTCAAAACCCAGTGTTGCCAAGAAATCCGGCACCGCCAAGCTGGGCTCGGGTAAACTGAGCTTGAGCAAGCCGAGCGCTAGTCTGGCAATCCGCAATATTTGCGTTTATTGCGGCTCTGGCCCGGGCATCAATCCGGCTTACGTCTCGACCGCCCGGGCACTCGGCAAATCGCTGGCCGAGGCTGACATCGGCCTCGTCTACGGTGGCGGCAGTTTAGGCCTAATGGGCGAAGTCGCCAAGGGCACGTTAGCGCATGGCGGCCGTGTCATCGGCATCATCCCAGCATTCCTATCAAAAAAAGAGCAGATGCTGAAAGACGCCGACGAGCTGATCGTGACGGAGAATATGCACGAGCGCAAAATGCTGATGTTCGAGCGGTCGGATGCGTTCGTGGCGCTGCCCGGTGGCATCGGCACGCTCGAGGAACTGGTGGAGCAGCTGACATGGTCGCAGCTCGGCCGCCACGCCAAGCCGATCATCGTCGCCAACATTGATGGCTTCTGGGCGCCGTTCCTGGCCCTGCTGAAGCATATGAAATCGGAAGCATTTATCCGACCTGGCCTGGAGCTAGGCTTCGTTGTCGTGGATCGTGCGGAGCAGATCGTGCCTGCCGCCATCAGCGCCGCCGCTGGTACTCACGGCGATACTGATCCGGCACTGCTCGCAAAATTTTGATGGGTTGACCAAGTCGCGGCTGGTCGGCGGGGTGGCCTGTTCAGCTTTAGTTCATTGCGGCGCGTGCAAGTTCCCGATATTCGATGGTGATGTGCACTCGACCATTCAAAGGGGCGACCATGACGACGCGACCGAACAAACATTACGCCATGCTAGATGCATTTCGCATCTCGGCGACAGCGCGTCGAGTCGGTTTGGGCGCCTCCTCAATTGGTGCTGGACTCCTCGGGCTCGGCCTCGCGGTGGGCGTAATGACCCCGCTGCTCGGCCTGATTGCGCCGACCGAAGCTGTCGCCCAGGAGCGTGATGCTGACTACAGTCAGTTCTACGACCAGCTGGAAGAGCATGGCCGCTGGATGGAGCATCCGCGCTGGGGCTACGTCTGGTTGCCGTATGCCGACGATGGCAAATGGCGGCCGTACACCGTTGGCCATTGGGTCAACACCGAAGAGCATGGCTGGTATTGGAATTCGGACGAGCCTTGGGGCTGGGCGACTTACCATTACGGCCGCTGGGTCAACGACGAAGAGGAAGGCTGGATCTGGATTCCGGGCCGTGAATGGGCTCCGGCCTGGGTCGCTTGGCGTGAAAGTGACGACTATATCGGTTGGGCACCGTTGCCACCGGAAGCCGAATGGGAGCCAGCTCGCGGTGAGCTGAACTTCGAGTCGAGCTATTACAACAACCCGCGCTTTGAACCGTTTTGGACGTTTGTCCGGCCGCAGCACATGGTGACGCCAGGCCTTCATCGCCATATCCTGCCACGGTCGCGCGCTCCTTTCATGTTGCGCAGCACCAGATATGTGACGAATTACACGTTTGTTGATCGACGCGTTTACAACAGCGGCATTCGCGTCAATCTGGTGGAGCGTTCGATCAATCGTCCGCTGCCGCCGGTGCGCATCGTCACCACCGAAAGTCACCGCGAGCACGGGTTCCATCGGCACAGTGGGGATCGCGATCAGCGGGGCGAGTATCGGTCCGGCCCCACTGCAGGGCAGGTTGCGGTGGGTGTTGCCGCCGGTGTGGTTGCGCTTGGCGTGCTCAGTGTGTTCCGTCCGAAGCTGGATGCTAGAACCGCTGGCGGGCCGCCGCCAGCACCACGTAACTTCGTGCCGCAAACTGGCGGTGGTCGCGGGTCGGATGGCCGTCCGGGGCGCCCCATTGCCGGAGCACCGCCAGTGATCCCGAGTGCAGGTAGTCCAACTTCTCCATTGCCTCAGTCACTGTCTGGCAGTGCGTTGGGCGGTAGCTCCGGTAATACGAGCGGCCAGCCGAGCATTATGCGGCCCCGCCCTACGACTGAGGGACGCCCGCCAGAGGCACCACAAGCACCGGCTAGCGGCAGTCCGTCTGGTTTGACTAACCCCAGCAGACCCGGCGGCTTGCCGAGCAGTTTGCGACCGCCCTCTACGACTGAGGGACGCCCGGTAACGTCGCCACTGCCGGTAGTGCCGCAACCTGAAGCCAAGCCGCAATCGCCGTCGCCGTCTCTCGGCACGCGCCCGGCGAGTGGTAGTGGATCGGCTCAGGGTAGTAGCGGATCGTCACCGTCAACACCGCTGCCACCAGCGCTAACACCGCCGGTTGTGCAGCAGCAGGTGCCACCGCCGCCGCCACCGCCGGTTGTGCAGCGGCAGGTGCCACCGCCGCCGCCACCGCCGGTTGTGCAGCGTCAGGCGCCACCGCCGCCGCCACCGCCGGTTGTGCAGCGTCAGGCGCCACCGCCGCCGCCACCGCCGGTTGTGCAACGTCAGGCGCCACCGCCGCCGCCACCGCCGGTTGTGCAACGTCAGGCGCCACCACCGTCGCCACCGCCGGTTGTGCAACGTCAGGCGCCACCACCGCCGCCGCCACCTGTTGTGCAGCGTCAGGCGCCGCCGCCACCACCGGCACGTCCTGTTCAGCCAACAGCACAGCCGCGGCCGCAGCCACCAGCCGCTGCTCCGCCGCAAGGTGGACAAGGTAGGGGGCAAGGGCAGGGCCAAGGCCAAGGCCAAGGGCAGGGTGGTCAAAGACGGAACCCGAACGATCCTAATCAGCCCACTCGCTGATCTTCTATAACTGCATTACAGCTCATCCCGGTCGCGCGTTCATCGCGTCGCCGGGATGAGTTGTTTTTGAGGGCGATTTGGCAGTGTCGGATCCGTCAACATTGGTGGCAGCGTTGCGGGCGGGAAACCGGCTGGCGCTGGCGCGCGTCCTGACGATGCTGGAGAGTTTTGCCCCCACGGTGCCGACGTTATTGCGAGCGCTGGAGCCACACCTCGGCGGTGCCGTCGTGATTGGCGTCACAGGGCCGCCGGGGGCTGGCAAATCCACCCTTGTCAACGCCTATGTCGCGGCATTGCGTCAGGCCGGACTGCGTGTCGCCGTCATCGCCGTTGACCCATCGAGTCCGATTTCAGGCGGGGCCATTCTCGGTGACCGCATCCGCATGACGGCGGCGCTTGATGATGAAGGCGTGTTCGTGCGCTCGTTGGCCGCCCAAGGGCATCTCGGCGGACTGACGCCCGCTGCCGTGCGGATGATCGACGCGTTCGATGCGGCGGGTTTTGATTACATCATCCTGGAAACCGTTGGCACCGGCCAGAACGAGATCGACATCGCCGAAATCGCGGATTGTCGGATCGTTGTCGCAGCTCCCGGCCTCGGCGATGAGATCCAGGCGATGAAATCCGGCTTGCTGGAGATCGCCGATATCCTGGTGGTCAACAAAGGTGACCGGCCGGGTGCTGACGAGACCGTTCAGCAGCTGATGGGCGCGCTGTCGATACGGACGGGGGACGCGGCCTTGACGCCGGTGCTGAAAGCCACCGCGACCACTGGCGAAGGCGTCGCCAAACTGATGCAGACGGTGCACAGGTTGATCACCAGCCGCGTGGCCGAAACAGTCGCCACCCGCCGTCGCCGCCGCGCCCGTTACCTGATCGCGCACGCCGCTGCCGCGCTGATTGCAGACCGCATCCGTGGCGGCGACATCGGCGATCTCGCCCGCCTCAGCGACGCCGTGCTGTCAGGTGAAATGACGCCACTGGCTGCCGCCCGGAAGCTGCTGGGCTAATCAGCTTTTGGACAGTGATTGCCTGCTTGGTATTGTCGGCACTTGGATGGGCTGTGGTGCTGGAATGTGTGTCGGGATCGTCGGAACTGGAACCAGCGCAACCGCTGCCGCAACTGCGGGTGCTGCTGCCGGTGCCGCGAGTGCCGGACGCGCCCGGTGTGCTGGCACGCCGTGGGCCCAGCCGTAGGCGAGCATGGTGATGCACACCGACGAGGCGTAGAAGTAGACGCCCGGCAACACCACGGCTTCAGTGTAGCCGGATGAGTTGACGTAAAAAATGATGAGGGCGAGCACCATCACGTCGGTCATCGAGTAGCGGCCGAGCCACTCCATCTTGGCGATGCTGTTCTTGCGGAATTTCGGGTCGATGTCTGGCGAGGTCACCAGCATCAGCAGGTAGAATAGCTTGAGGAACGGGAAGAAGATCGAGAAGGCGAACAGCACGACGCAGAGGAAGAACTCTTCGTTCTTGTAAAGCGCCCAGATGATCGTCGCGATCGAGTGCTCATTGGTCCAGACATAGACGGTGGTGAACCTGATTACCGGCAGGATAATGCCGAGCGCGAAGAACACCGTGGCGAGGATGATGAAAAAGCTGAGCACGAAGTTCCGCATCAACGAGATCGGACGTTCGGCGGCGATCAGCTCGGCTTCGGTCGGCGGGATTTCAGGGCCGTCAATGCGCAGCCAAGCGTAGGCCAGGATCATCAGCATGACGGCGGCGGTGAAGAAATACACCCCACTTAAGCTGGCGGCGTCATAGACGCCCTGGTTTTTGATGAAGAAGATCGTCAGCGCCAGCACCAGCACATCGTGCATCGACCATTTGCCGAGCCATTCGAGCGCCCGCAGCCGCTTGTGCTGACGCTGGATTTCGGCGACCGGCAAGGTCGACACCAGCAGCAGATACAACAATTTGAGCACAGGAAAGATGATCGAGAAGATCAACACGGTTAGGCCGAGGAAGATCTGGCCGTCGCGGATCAGGGCTTTGACCGTGGAAATCAGCGAGTGTTCCGTACTCCAGAACACAAACTTGGTCAGCCGGATAATCGGCAGGTTGACCCCAAGCGCCAAGCACACACTCGCGCCGACAATGGCGATGGCCAATAAAAATCGCCGTCCGCCGAGCGTCATGGAAGCCTGCTTCGCAGAGGGAGTGGGGAATTGGGAGTGGGGAGTAGGCGGGATACAACTCCCAATTCCCCACTCCCTACTCCCTCACTTCTTAAGCGTGATGCGAGTGGTTGGTGTGCGGGATGCCCTTGTCGTGGATCAGGGTGTGCAGCTCGCCAGCCTGGAACATCTCGCGGACGATATCGCAGCCGCCGATGAACTCGCCCTTGATGTAGAGCTGCGGGATGGTCGGCCAGTTCGTGAAGCTCTTGATGCCATCGCGGATGCTGGCATCATCGAGGACGTTGATGTCCTTGTAGGGCACGCCAAGGTGGCCGAGCATCTGCGTCACCTGGGCCGAGAAGCCGCACTGCGGGAACTTCGAGGTGCCCTTCATGAACAGCACCACGTCGTTGGCGGCGATGGTCTTGCGGATCCAGTCGTGGGTGGCTTGTTCGCTCATAGTCTTGCTCCAGAGTGCGAGGTTTATCGAGAATTAGCGGCACTGCCCGAGTCCGGCAAGTTAATGTTGGGAAAGCTAGCTCTTGGGAACAGCCGTCGTTAGTGCCAGCGCGTGCAGCACGCCACCCATGCGTCCACCGAGGGCTTCGTAGACCATTTGGTGCTGCATCACCCGGGATTTGCCCGCAAAGGCGCTGCTGACGACGTTAGCAGCAAAGTGGTCGCCATCGCCTGCCAAGTCCTTGATTTCGACCGTGGCATCGGGGAATTTCGCCCGGATCAGCGTTTCGATCTCTTTGGCATCCATCGGCATGGGGCAGGTCCTTAAAGGCAGTCGTGCGGTTCAATCACCAGATTACAGGCATTTTGCCGACCGTGCGAGCCTTGTTTGACCAGCGTTTGCGGCATCGCGCCTCACGTAACGGTTATCGCTAACGATGCTCTGCATCATTTGGCCGTTAAGATTGTTTATCGTGACTGCATGGGCTACTGTCACGCAAACATGTCATGCCGTGGATGTTCGACCGCATGCTCGACTTAGCTCCCGTTTTGGTCGAAGCCCCGCACGTTCACTGGCTCAGAGGATAAGCAAATGCAAAAGCGGCGCCGCATTTACGAAGGCAAAGCCAAGGTCCTGTATGAGGGCCCGGAACCAGGCACGCTGATTCAGCACTTCAAGGATGACGCCACCGCGCTGAACGGCAAGAAGCACCTGCTGATCGACGGCAAGGGCGCGCTCAACAACCGCATTTCCGAGTATGTGTTCGTCAAGCTCGGCGAAATTGGCGTGCCCACTCACTTCATTCGCCGCATGAACATGCGCGAACAGGTGATCCGCGAAGTCGAAATTATTCCGCTCGAAGTCGTCGTGCGCAACGTCGCGGCCGGTTCTCTGGCGACGCGCCTGGGCCTGGAAGAAGGCACGCAGCTGCCGCGCTCGATCATCGAGTTCTACTTCAAGGACGATAAGCTCAACGACCC
>JAYSVA010000566.1:0-2354 GCA_043718785.1 Hyphomicrobiaceae bacterium | reverse complement strand
GCAGCCAGTTCGACCGGTTGTTCAAGGACGGCGACACCTACCTGATCGGCTCGATGACGGCCGCTGTGATGCTCACGCCTGGCCACACGCCGGCCTGCACCGTGCACGTGATCGGCAACGCCACATTCACCGGCGACACGCTGTTCATGCCGGACGGCGGGACGGCGCGTGCAGATTTCCCCGGCGGCGATGCGCGCGAACTGTTCCGCTCGATCAGGCGGCTGCTGACAACCCTGCCCGCCGACATGCGGTTGTTCCTGTGCCACGACTACGCGCCGGGCGGCCGCGACATCAAGTGGGAGACCACGGTTGCCGAGCAACGGGCGCACAACATCCACGTCCGCGATGGCGTCACCGAAGACGAATTCGTCGCCATGCGCGAAGCCCGCGACAAGACACTGGGTATGCCGAAACTGATCGTCCCGTCGATCCAGGTCAACATCCGCGCCGGGCACCTGCCCGAGCCAGACCCGAGCGGCAAGCGCTTCCTGAAAGTGCCACTGAACGGACTTTGAGCGCGCCACATTGGGTGCGGATGGCACGGGCCGTTTTACACCAAAGCGCAAGGGAGATGGACTGTGGAGATGAAAACACTATCGGAGGCTTTTGCGGTTTCGCCGCAGATTACGGCGCACGATATTCCAGCCATCGTTGCGGCCGGCTACCGGTCGTTGATCTGCCATAGGCCCGACGGCGAGGCCCCCGATCAGCCGGTTTACAAGGAGATTGAGGCTGCGGCTCACGCGGCCGGACTGACCACGTGTTTCCAGCCGATCATCCCCGGTCAGATGTCGAATGCGGACGCCGAGGCATTTGCCACCGTCATGAAGGCGATGCCGCAGCCGACGCTTGGCTATTGCCGCACGGGCACGCGTTCGGCGGCGCTGTGGTCGCTGGCCCAAGCCAAGGAGCAGCCGCTGCCAGAGGTTCTGGCCGCAACCAAACCAGCCACCTGATTTTCGACTGTTGCGCAGATGACGAACTAGATGCCTCGGAAAGCGAATGCGTATGGCTGACGTTTCAAAAATGCTGCACGAAGGTCTGGCCTGGGTATCGAACCGCGCTCATGCCGTGCAGGAAAATCTGCCTGGGCAGGTCCGCCGGGTTATCGATCAGGCCCATGTCGTCCAAGCCAGCTTGCCGACATACGGCCGACGGGCGCTGGAGAAAGCACACGAAGCACAGAGCCATGTGCCTGATGGTGTCAAACGCTACATGCCGGTGTTCGGCTGGCTTGAGACCTATTCACGCAAGACGCTGTCGGACGATCTGCTGGCGGCGGTCGTCGTCACCATTATGCTGATCCCGCAGAGCCTCGCCTATGCGATGCTGGCTGGCCTGCCGCCGCAGGTCGGCCTTTACGCCAGCGTGCTACCGTTGTTCGCCTACGCCTTGTTCGGCTCCAGCCGCGCTCTCGCGGTTGGCCCCGTTGCGGTCATTTCGCTGATGACGGCGTCGGCCATCAGCAAGGTCGCCGCGCCTGGCACTGTCGACTACGCGACTGCCGCCATCCTACTTGCGTTCATGTCTGGTTTGATGCTGATAGTCATGGGGGTTCTGCGGCTTGGCATGCTCGCCAATTTCCTCAGTCATCCGGTGATTTCCGGGTTCATCACGGCGGCCGGCCTGTTAATCGCAGCCGGCCAGCTCAAGCATATTCTCGGCATCAAGGCGGACGGTGAAAATCTCATCCACGTGGTGAAAGGCATTTCCCAGAACATCACCGGGACCAATCTGATCACTGTTGCCCTGGGTGTGACGACGACAGCGTTTCTGTTCTGGTCGCGCAGTCAGCTCAAGCCACTTCTGCTCGCGCGCGGGTTTGCGCCGGGCAGCGTCAACATGCTGACCAAGGCCGCGCCGGTCGCAGCCGTTGCCTTGACCACCTTTCTCACCTGGGCGTTCGGCCTGTTCAACCATGGCGTTAAGATCGTCGGTACCATTCCGCAGGGTTTGCCGCCGCTGACGATGCCGTCGTTCGACCTGGCGCTCTGGCAGCAGCTAGCCGTCTCCGCCCTGCTGATCAGCGTCGTCGGCTTTGTTGAGTCCGTGTCGGTCGGCCAGACCCTGGCGGCCAAGCGGCGGCAGCGCATCGTGCCGGACCAGGAACTGTTTGGGCTCGGCGCCTCGAACGTCGCCGCTGCCTTCACCGGCGGATACCCTGTCACCGGCGGTTTCGCCCGCTCCGTCGTCAACTTTGATGCCGGTGCTGCTACGCCTGCCGCAGGCGTTTTCACCGCCATCGGCATTCTCGTTGCAGCCCTGCTGCTAACGCCGTTTCTCTACTACCTGCCGCAGGCGACGCTGGCCGCCACCATCATCGTCGCGGTGCTGTCGCTGGTCGATCTACCCGC
>JAYSVA010000565.1:0-2365 GCA_043718785.1 Hyphomicrobiaceae bacterium | reverse complement strand
TGGCAGAAACACCATGCCTGACTCGGACGCGAACGCCTCGTTTTTCCCTCATTCCCGCAGGGAATTCAGCGCGCCACCACTATTTTGCAAGAACCTCGAGAGAGCAAGAAAATCAACAAGCTAGCAACCGCTGCAGTGCCGTTGCGATAAATCTTGGAACTCGTTGCACTATCCTTTGTCATCACCGGAGTATGGGCCGGGCCGGTTGCTGATTGATAAACAGACATCGGTTCCTCCCTTCTTTCAAGCAATCGGCATCACGCCGCCGTGCACCAGAAACAGTACATGGCGTCGAAGGTGCGGGGATAAGTTTGTTCGAAGGCGGCCCAATCGATGAGGCGACCGGGCAACGGATGATCTGGATAGGCCGAGCGGAACGCCGCGATCCGGTCTGGTGGCAGCGTGAATCCCCGGAATGTCAGATTGTGGGCGTCGAGGAATTCGCCAATTTCCGGGATGGTCATCTGCATTTCGCTCTCATGCAGCACCAGATCGCGGAATTCGTTGAGCGCATAGGCATTGCGCGACAGCTTGACCTCGCCGCCCGGCGCGTCGTCAGGGCGCGACAGCAGTTCGGCTCGGTAGACACGCGCGGCGTCATCTGAGCAACCAGCTCCTGGGTAGCTTGGCTCGGCGCATAATGCCGCTAGGTCAGAGCGCGACGTAGCGCTGTAGAGCCCGATGTACATCAGCCCGCCCGGTTTCAACCGCCGCAACAGCGTGCGCCAGCCCGCCCAAGGATCGCCCATATGGTGCAGCACGCCGATGCACTCGATGATGTCGAACTGCTGGCCCAGCATGTCGGCATCAAGGATGTCACCGTGCACAAACCGGACGTTGTTGACATTGAACTCGCGGGCTTTCGCCGTAGCGTAGGCGAGGCTGGCCGTTGACAGATCCAGTGCCGTTACCTGCGCCTTGTCACCATAGGCGATGGCGGATTGCAGCACTTGCTGGCCCGTCCCAGCGCCCGCAATCAGGCAGCTGAACGGTTGATCCATGAATGCGAGCCGCTCGGGCGATACAAATCGAGCGAGAGATGTCCGCAGCTGCCCCGGTTGGGTGCGCATCAGGCTTTGCCAGCGCGGATAAGGACTGTGCTCATATTGGCCCGCAACCCGCAGTGATGTGGCATCAGTCAGCGGTCGTAGGCGCGGCAACGACGTGGCGATCTCGCGCTCAATGGTCTCGGCTTTGATGCGCGGCTCGATCACCTCGCGCGCCAGTTTGGGGCGGATTTGATGGGCGTCGGCCAGTGTGATCTGCTGGCCAGCAGCCTCAGCGAGCGGCAAGTACAGGCCCTTCAGCATAAGGCACCTCGTCGCCTCACGATCCCCTGACGTGATTGCGGTCCTATCGACTTTGAGCGCCGCCAATGCAGTCGTTTCATCAGTGGTCACAGACCACGCATGATCGTTGTTCCAGCCCTGGGCGAGCAGCGCCAGTGCGAAACTGCTGATGTCGCGATCCTCGAACCGAACCGCTGGACAATCCAGCAGCAGGGCCGCCCGCAATGCACCCAGCGCCCGTTCGATCTCTGGTGCACGAACGACCGACATCGCCAGCGCTTGCAGCAGCAGCGGTTCAGCGAGGCTCTGGGCGTGCGTGCGCAGCACGCCCGCTGCTGCCGTCCGTGCCTTCTCCGGCGTTTTGGCGCAGAGCTGCTGTAGATCACGTAGGGCCGCAAACCGCTGGAATACGTGTTGCAGCGCCACTTCGGCAATTGGTTGCAGCGCGATTCCCGACATCTGCAGCGCGGCGCGCAATCCGCCCGCCGTTAAGCCATCCAGTTCGGTGATGCGATAGCGGGTCAACAGCCGCGACAGGCTGCGTCCGGCATCGAGCATCGACGGCTTGAGGCTCAGCGCTCGCGTCAGCGCCGCGACCGCCGCGTCGATTTCCTCCAGCCCCTCCTGCACCATCGCCAGCTGGAAGTATAAATCCGGATTGCGCCGATCCGCCTCAATGGCTTTGTCGAACGCGTACGCGGCCTCTTCGAGATCGCCGCCGTCTACCGCGCGCTGGGCAATGGCCACAAGATCACGCTTTGAGCGCTGGGGGGCGGGAGCTACGGGCTGTCGGGTTGGCGGAGCTGTCATGGTGGTGCGTCCTTTCCGTTCGACATACGCCGTGGTTAAGACGGCGGCAAGAACCGTGGTTTTGACAACAGACGCACCTATATCCCGGCCGCTCAGGGAGCGCCGGGGTATAGGCCGAGGGAGTGGCGGGGCGGCGGAACTCGCCGGGGTAATCCCGATTGGTAACAGTTGCGGGTTCGACCGCCCCAAAATTCACGGGTGGATTTTCTAACGTTCAACCGGCATTGAAGGCATTGCAGCCGCTACGTTCTGTTTGACGTCTGGCC
>JAYSVA010000564.1:0-5111 GCA_043718785.1 Hyphomicrobiaceae bacterium | reverse complement strand
GCGTGATCGCCTCAGCGATGTCACGCTCACGGTTGGTGCCCGGGAAAACGATTACGGAAGCGCGCATGGCAGCATCTCAGGTAGAATTGAACCTGCCGCCGTCCTAACCCGACCGTCGCCACAAGTCCATCTGGGCCGCACATTCATGCACATTCATGCGGCCCAGACAACAGCTATTCTTTGAGCTTGCTGATCATCGCAGCCATCACGTTGGAGTAGTCATCCGTCCACGGCGTCGCATTACCTGGCGTCAAAACCTTTCCGTCCGGCCAAGTGGCAACTTCAGCGATCAGGGCCTGTTCCTTTGAGACGAACAGGACCCGCGAGCGCAGTCCATCCGGAGCTTCGAGCGTCGTATTCGGGAACGCCTCGGCAATGTTTAAACCAGGCAGCGTCGCGACCGTCGCGGCGATCGAGGGAGCCAGATCGAGGTAACGGTTCGAAATATGGATGGCAATAACACCACCAGGTGCCAGCTTATCGAGGTAGCTTGCGAACGCTTCACGGGTCAGCAAATGAGCCGGAATCGAGTCCGACGAGAACGCGTCGATCAACAGGTAGTTGAAGACCGCATCCGGCTGCGATTTCAGCGTCAAACGGGCGTCACCAATCAGGATTTCGCTGTTTGGCAGGCAGCTCGACAAAAAGTTGAACAGCTTTGGATTGCGGGCGATGCGGGCAACCATCGGGTCAATCTCGAAGAAGCGCCAGGTCTCACCAGACTGCGCGTAACAGGCTAGCGACCCAGTGCCGAGCCCGACCAACCCAACGGCGAACGGTGCTGCGCCAGTGACATAGGATTTGCGCGCCAGTTCAATACCGCGCTGCATTGGGCTGCCCGGATGGTAGTAGGTCGCAGGTACCGGCGTGGTGACAGGTTTGCCATCGTTGGTCTGAACCCGTTGGGCGCCGTGTAGTGTCGTGCCATGCTGCATGGTGCGATGGCGGCCATCCGGCGACAGCTTGACGGTATTGGTGCCAAAGAACGAGCGCTCCTGATGCAGCGCCGCAGTCCAGCCGGGCTTCATGGTGGCACAGACAACCAACACCAATGCGATGATCGCGCGATGTTCCGGCAGCTTGCGTGTCACGAACAAGCCAAGCAACGCGAATTCAACAAGCGCCCAGAACAGCATGCTTCTGTTGGCGATGTAGCCTGCGTCAACCAAGGTGTTGTACAGAAACAGGAAGGCAGCAGCAGCTGCACCACAGGCCAGTACCCGCTCGGTCCGCACCGGCTTCTTTGCGCCCAGCAACACACCAGGGAAACACAGCAGTGACAGCAGCAGCGCCAGCTTGAACTCAATCACCGTGGTGAACAGCTGCGGGGCCACTAAGGCCGCTGCAATGCCACCGATCACGCCGCCAACCGACATCCAGATGTAGAACTCGGTCAGGTTGCTGGCGGCCGGACGGCGCTGATATAGTTCGCGATGGCAAATCAGTGAGGCCGCGAAGGCCGCGGCCAGAGCGAGAAACACCGCGTAAACCGAACCACTCGCGAATGGCATCGCCACCAGCATGAGTGGCAGCGACAGCTGCAGCCATCCGTAATTGAAGGCAAGCTTGTCCTTAAACACCAGAATGAACGTCAGCAGGAAAAGAGCGAGTGGAATGACCCAAATGAACGGTGCAGAACCGACGTCCGTGGTAATGTAAGTCGTCACGGCCACCAGCAGCGCTGACGGGATGGCGGCAAGCGCGATCCAAGTCAGCCGGGTCGCCCATGAAATTGTTACGGCCGGACCGGCGGCCTTGGCCTCTGCCGAATGTGCAACGGCCTCGGCGCTGGTTGAACGGTCCAGCATCAGCAGGCCGCACGATGCGATCACCACAGCGAGCACGCCGAATCCGCCGGCCCAGACCCAGCTTTGCGTTGCCAGTCCCATCGTCGGTTCGAATACGAGCGGATAGGCGAGCAGCGCGCCGAGACTGCCAAGATTGCTGGCACCATAGAGAAAATACGGATCTTTGGCATCGGCATGGCCAGTGCGAGCGAACCACGCCTGCAACAACGGCGCGTTGGCCGACACCGCAAAGAATGGCATGCCAACGCCGAGGGCCAGCACACTGAGCAACCAGAAATAGGCATCACCTGCGGGTGGTTCTGGCAGTGAGGCCGGCAGCCCGATTGGCAAGGCAAAACAGGTCAGGGCCAGCAGGCCGATGTGGGATAGCACGGCGTTGCGCGGTGCCAGATAACGGTTCAACACGTGAGCATAACAGTACCCTGCGAGCAGCGCCGCCTGGAAGAAGCACATCGATACCGCCCAGACGGCCGGCGCACCACCAAGCTTTGGCAGCGCCATCTTGGCGAACAGCGGCTGCACCGAGAACAGCATCAGGGCGGATAAGAACAGTGCCGTCGCGAACGTGCCGAGCAGGACTGCAGGGCTCACTGCGCTGCCGTCACGGCGGGTGTTGAGCCCCGAAATCGCTGAAATAATCTGGTTCACACGTCGCCTCCCCACGGAACAGTTACCGCGACGATAGCGACAAAACGTTAATAACTGTTTCCGGATGGACCGTGTCCAGCCCCAACCATCGTGCGTAAACCTACTTCACCAGTTCGTACGAGTAGTTCTCGATCACGGTGTTGGCCAGCAGGTCCTTGCACATCTTTTCGATGGTGGCTTTGGCCTTAGCTTCATCGGTCTCGGACAGGTCGACCTCGATGTACTTGCCCTGCCGCACATCGGTGACGCCAGCGATGCCAAGCCCCCCCAGCACGCCCTGGACGGCCTTACCTTGCGGATCGAGTACGCCGTTCTTCAGCGTGATTTTGATGCGGGCTTTCATGGGCGGTCTCAGTTGTGGCGGGCTATTGGCTCAAAGCTTGGACTTAAGATCTTCAATTCGACGCAGTGTCCGGCTCAGGCTGTCAGATCGCGTGGCAGCCTTGGCTGGTCGCCAAACGTTTGCAACAAACTGCGAAAGCCGCGAATTGTACTCCGGACCTATATCTGCGGCACCGGAACGGTTGATTCGAACCATAGCTTGACGATCATTGGTGGACGAGATCTTTTTCAACAACGACAGCATGAAACCTTTTGCGTCGTCAATCTGCTCTGGCGCATCAGGCAGTTGGCCTTTGCCCAGCTTAAAGTGCCCCGCGAACGCGTCCCCGTCCGCCAGGAGCCAAGCTTCCACTGTCCGGACCACGATTCGGAAACACATAAGTTTCTCAGGGTTCGGCAGCAGCTGCCGACGCAATTCGGGCGCGCAAGGTTGGTCTTGATCAAGATCGCGGGCAACCAACCAAGGCCCAAATCGAGCGGCCGCATTATAACCCTGCAACCGCTGGTCGAGCTTGCCTTTTCCACGCTTGCCATACTCTAAGCCTGGAGTTAGCCCGGCGTCGCTGACTAAGCGGCGCAATACGGCCGTATCGATCAAGCCCTCGGCGGCAATGGTAATCCGTCTGTCGCTCACGTGGCCAAGTCCATCGTGGCAAGCGTGTCGACACCTTCTGCTTTCGTGTAAGGCAGAACCGCTTCGCCAAGTGGCACGCCGTCGTCGCGCATGGCTTGCAGCTCGGGCACGTCCACTGCTGCCAGGATTGTCGTCCCATCGGGTGTCGGGCTCAGCACATAAACTTCATCGAGCGCCACTCCGTTCGACAAAAGATCCAGAGAATGGGTCGTAATCACAGCTTGGCGCTTGGATTTGGCCGTGGCGCGCGCCATCAGCGGAGCCAGTTCGGCGATAACGCCGTAGTTCAATGAAAGCTCGGGCTCTTCGAGCAGCAGCGGTCCCCCCGGTTCCTGCAAGGCCCATATGAGCCCCAACAGCCGCAGCGTTCCATCAGAAAAACTTTCCTCGGTTTGCCAAGCGCCGTTAGGCCGCCAATGACGGTAGTTCGCCCGCAAATGCGGGACACCTCGTTCGTCCTTTATCAGCTCCAAATCGGATAGCTGCGGCACAGCTACCGCTAGAGCTTCTTGCATCCGGCGCAACCTGGAGATCCGCGTCCGCTCAGTGGTCTTCGCTATCCGGGCAATCAAATCGCCGCCGTAGGGATCGTTTATGCCGACTGCACGTCGCGGATCGCGGATTATCTGCGGCACCGCATGTAGATAGGTGATACTGGCGAAAAAATCGGCGATCTCGCGGAACGATTTGTTCGCGTTGACTTGTTCTATTGCGGTCTGGGTCAGACGCTCGGGGTCGTCCAGGTCGTCCTTATCGGGGCGGTCAACGATCCGCTTGGATGTCAGTCCGTCCGTTACCCGTTCGTAAACAATCAACGGCGACCTAGTTTTGGCATCCGCCTTGAACTCAAGCTCGTAGGTCCACCTGCCCGATTGATCATCGTCCCCGAGGTCAATTTCCAAGGACACATTCGGCTTGTTCCGAGCGAATACCGATCTAATTTCTCCTACGCCTCGCCGCTCCTTGACAGCATATGGAAGCCCGCCGCCGTCAATTACCAGATCGCGAAGAAATTTGATCGCGTCGAGCAGGTTGGACTTCCCCGCAGCGTTAGCACCCACGAAAAAACACCGGCGTTCAAACCGCACTTCAGCATCCTTGAAGTTTCGCCAGTTTTTTACCCTGAGCCGCGTGATCCGCATTTAAACCCCGAGTGGCAGTCGCCTGCCACTCCCCCATTCATTTATTCGCTTTTCTGGCCGTTGCTGGTCACCAGCACGGGGCCGGCACCTTTGGGTGGGCGCACTTCAGTCAACACGCCGAGGCGGCGGGCGACTTCTTGATAGGCTTCGAGCACGCCGCCGAGGTCGCGGCGGAAACGGTCTTTGTCGAGTTTGTCGCCGGAGGTGGCATCCCACAGGCGGCAGCAATCCGGGCTGATTTCATCGGCGAGGATGATACGCATCTGCTCGTTTTCCCAGTGGCGGCCGAACTCGACCTTGAAGTCGATCAGGCGGATGCCGATGCCGAGGAACAAGCCGACCAGGAAGTCGTTGATGCGCAGCGCCAGCGACATGATCTCGTCGATCTCCTGGGGGGAGGCCCAGCCGAACGCCGTGATATGCTCCTCCGACACCATCGGGTCGTTGAGCTTATCGTCCTTGAAGTAGAACTCGATGATCGAGCGCGGCAGCTGCGTGCCTTCTTCCAGGCCCAGGCGCGTCGCCAGAGAACCGGCC
>JAYSVA010000563.1:0-2366 GCA_043718785.1 Hyphomicrobiaceae bacterium | reverse complement strand
TTCCAGATTGGCGGCCCGGCGGGCGCGTTCATTGTGCTGATCGCCACCATCGTTGAGAAGCGCGGCACCGACGGCCTGCTGCTAGCGATGATGATGGCTGGCGTCATCATGATCGTGATCGGCATGCTGCGGGTCGGCTCGCTCGTGCAGCATGTGCCGGATGCGGTGCTCACCGGCTTCACCACGGGCATTGCTGTGATCATCGCCGCCAGCCAGATCAAAGAGCTGCTCGGCCTTGATATCGTCAAGGAACCGTCTGCCCTGATCTCGAAGTTCCAAGCGATCTGGGCGGCGCTCGGCACGATCAAGCCAGCCACCGTGGCGCTGTCGGCGTTCGCGGTGGCGGTGATTTTGGCCTGTCGCCGGTTGCGTCCGAAGTGGCCTGCATTCCTGGTTGGTGTGGTCGCTGCCACCTTGGTGAGCACTGGGTTGGGCCTCAACGTTGCGACTATCGGCAGCAAATTCGGCGGGTTGCCGAGCAGCTTGCCGTGGCCGGTGCTGCCGACGTTCACCATGGCCAACCTATCAGCCTCGCCGCTCGACGCCATCGCGATAGCGTTTCTGGGTGCCATGGAGTCGCTGCTGTCCGCCGTCGTCGCCGACAACATGAGCGGGCGGAAACATCGCTCGAACATCGAGCTGGTGGCGCAAGGTATGGCCAACATCGCCGCTGCCGCGTTTTCCAGCATGGTGGTGACGGGAACGCTTGCACGCACCGCAACCAACATCAAGGCGGGTGCGCATGGTCCCGTTTCCGGCATGTTGCACGCGGTGTTTGTGCTGGCGTTCGTGCTGCTGGCCGCACCTGTCGCAGTTTATGTGCCGTTAGCAGGCCTTGCCGCGCTGCTCATAATCGTCTGCTGGGGGATGGCAGATCTGCATGAGTTCGCCGCCGTAGTGCGCGGCAAAGGCGTTGATGCGCTCGTGATGCTGACGACGTTTGTCCTGACGATCTTTGTCGATCTGGTTCTCGCCATTGCGGTCGGTTGCGTGTTAGCGATCGCGCTGGGGTGGTGGCGAAAACGTGTCGCGGTGTAAAGCTCAAAGCTTGGCGTTGCCGCCCATCCAAGCGCGAACACGGGCAACCATCGCTTGCGCTAGCCCGCGCCAAACTTGCACCTGCGCCTTGATCACTGGACGCCAAACGAGGCCCAGCTTCTGCATCCGCAATACAGCTTTGTGTTTGACGATGCGGCCATAGCGCCAAGCCCACGAGGCGCGGATTTTCGCGAACACCGCGTCTTTCCAAGGGATCAGCCAGCCATGCGCGCGGGCGAACCAGCTGATCTGCATGAGCTTCGGCGCGGTCAACATGTACAGCCGGGCGACCAAAGCCGTACCAACCAGCTTGGCGGCGATGAACAGCGCGCCCGCCATGATCGCGTGCCCCGTAGCGATTAGATACAGTGCCAGCAGCTTGAGCGGAAACAGCACCAGTGACGGCCCGATAAACGCCGCCAAGGCACCATAAGGTGGCAGCGCTGCGACAGCTTTCTCAGCCCGCGCAACCAGTTTGAATTCGCCCAGCCACGCCATGGCGCGAGCGAGCGGCTTCCAGCCCCATTCCTCGAAGATCAGAATGATCGCCAGCAGCACCTCGAACAGGCGGCGGGCAATGAACGTCACGATCAGAACAGGCGCCCAAAGCAGGCTGCGGCCGCTCAGGCCGGGCAATCCCTGCAACGTTAGTCGCGCGGCAAGCCATAGCTCACGTCGCGCCCGGCCAGCGTGAACGAGGGCGGCGCGAACGCGTGCAGTCCGGTTGTGAGGGCGCTCCGACATATGATCCATGATGGTCGAACACTGCGCCAATATATTGGCATCATGGACAAATATCTGATTCGCATTGTCCGCAAGTTAATTGCGCCCGGAGCGTTTACGCCCGTCCGAGCAGTCGGGACTCGACGTGTTTCCAGACGGTTGCGGCAATCGGTGCGGCAGGCCCTGCACCATCGACCAGCACGCAGCGAGCGGCTTCCTTCGCGGCAAGCGCCCGAAAACCGTCGCGCAGCTGGCCGTGGAATGCCAACGTGCGGGCTTCGAACGGATCGGTGACAGCACCTTCCGGTCGGCGGCTGGCGGCGCGGCGCAACCCGTCATCTGGGCTGATGTCCATGATGATGGTGAGGGCTGGTGTGTGCGGACCAACGACGAGCTTGTCCAGGCCCTCAATCGTTGCGGCCGGAACGCCACCAGCGACGCCTTGATAAACGCGGGTCGAGTCCGAGAACCGGTCCGAGATCACCCATTTGCCAGCGGCTATCGCTGGGGCAATGACGGTCGCCAAGTGATCGGCGCGGGCGGCATAGAACAGCAGCGCTTCGGCGAGCGGCGGGTGCGGCAACGCGCGACCACCAAGGATGAAA
>JAYSVA010000562.1:0-12202 GCA_043718785.1 Hyphomicrobiaceae bacterium | reverse complement strand
CCTTCAACCGTGCCCGGTCCAGCGCGACTTTTCGCCAGACGTCAACATCAGCCGGGCTCAACCCGTCAAACCGCGTCGCGGCGAAACTGCGCACCGCCGGGTGATCGCCCAGACTTAACCGCAACGCCGCCCGCTGCGCGATGGTTTCGCTTCGGGTGACAGCCGACGCCTCACCCTCGGTCACTTGCTGCGTCAGCCGTTTGAACACTTTGTCAGTCGGCATCGACGTCTTCAGTGCTGCAGCTGTCAGCTTCAGCGCTTCAGCGATGTTCTTGGCTGGCGCCCGGACGTTGCCGCGGAATTGATAAAAACTACCGCTCAGCGACGCAGACGCCGCCAGATCGTTCATTTTTTCGACCAAACTATCATCGGCCTTCCCGTCAGCGCTTTGCATCAGCAACGCGCCAGTCAGGGTCGGCAGCGCTGTTTTGGCTGGATTGGCGGCGCCATAGGTATCACGCCAACCGAAATTGATCGCCGCATAGGGCGTCGCGTCGTCAAACCGGTGTAGGAACACGATGCCGCCGGGTGATTTGGCTTCGACAAACTTTGCACCAAAGCCAGCTACTTCTTCGGCGTCCGCACGCGAGATCAAACAGGCCAACAGGACAACAGCGAGGGCAAAACTGCGGGCACGCATGACAATCTCCGAATTCAACCAAGTCCAACAGAATGAGATTACTGCGGCAGCACCAACGCACCAGCGGCGGGCATCACAGGCGGGGGCACTGTACCTGCTGCTGTTGTTGGCTGTGTCGGCGATAGAACTCCAATCACTTCACGCCCTGGCCGCGCCAGCACCGACAGCATCGACCGGACGTGCTCAGGCGTGACGTTGGCATAGTCAGCCTCCAACGCCAGCCACTCCTCATAGCTATTGTGACCATTGAGCCAGCCCATCAGCGACCCGGCATACTTCTCCGGCTCCTGGCGCTGCAGATCCCGTGCGGAGGCTTGGCGCAACTTCAGCCGTGCTAACGTCGCGTCCGTGATAACCAGTGTCGGCAACTTCTGCAGGTAATCTTTCGCTGCCTCGATGACAGCTTCAGCTGGTACGCCGGACGCTGGCACCGCCGACAAGGAAACTGACAGCGTGCCATTGCGAACTTTGCTGATCGAGAGGCTAACGCCCGTCACCAAACTGGTTTGCTCTTGCAGGACATCATTGGGGCTGCCGGACAATTTGCTCGCGAGGTAAGAGCCGATCAGACCACGCGCCGCGCGTTGCGCCCGCCGCTCGGCCTCGGTGGCAGGTTCGTCATAGGACAGCAAGCGGGTGACGTAAACGGTCGTGCTCTTGGCCTCCGCATCGGCTTCCTTTAGCACCTGAGATGATGCCGCATAGGCCTTCGGCTGCGCCCAGGCATGGGCGGCGACCTGCCGCTCCGGCAGCACCTGAAAATGCTTGGCAATCATCGGCTTGATCGCCTCCGGATCCAGCGGACCCGTGAGCACCAGCACCGCGTTATTGCGAGCATACCAACGCTTGTGGAACGCCACCGCCGCATCCATTGTGAAGGTCTTGATCGTCTCCGGCGTGCCGCCGATCGCCTGCCCCAACGCCTCATCCGGCATCATCGCGCGGTTCAACTTCGCGCCGAACCGCGCGTTCGGATTGCGCGCCCGGTTCTGCAGGTGTTCCTGCATGACAATGTTGCGTTCGCGCTCGGCCTGGGCGGGCTCCGCCTTCACATCGACGAGCTGCCCGGCCAAATAAGCGATCAGCTTTTCGGTCTGCTCCAGGTCAGTCGCCGGGTTCGACGGAAACCGCTGCGTGTACCAGGTCGACTTCATGTTGGTCGCGCCGTTGCCGGAGCCACCCGCAAATGCCGATACTTTTGAGCGATGTTCGGCGTCACGATTGATGAATAGCAGATGCTCCAGGTAATGCGCGATGCCCCGGCATTCAGGGGCCTTATCGCTCTCCGCCTCATCAGCGCATCCAGCCTTGACGATCAGCCAACCGGTGACGGATTTCGCTGTCTTGTCCGGCACGACAAAGACGTTATCGGCAATGCGGACCTCGGGCCCAGACGCCGCCTGCGCCGGGCTGATTATGACGAGTGCAATCAGGCAAAAGGCGCTTGCCAACAAACCTCTGACAACCGTGACGCGACGCATATGAGCATCCCCTGACCATTGCGCCAATCGGAGGACGCGGTTGAACAATGGCACAGCCCTGCCGACGGAACCAGTGCTATCGGGGCTCGCCAACTCAAAACTATCCGCCGGTTGCACCACACGGGGTGGCACGGCTAAGGTGGCAAATCCGCATCCAGAACCGTGAGCGCCCGATGTCTACCGCTGCCAAGCCACAAATCAAACTGTTCTATTCGCCGGGCGCCTGCTCGCTGGCACCGCACATCGCGCTGGAGGAGGCCGGAGCCAACTTCACGACCACGTTGGTTGATTTCAAATCGTCCGAGCAGCGCAACCCGGCGTACCTAAAAATTAATCCGAAAGGCCGCGTGCCCGCTATCGCTATCGGCGAGTGGACGCTATCGGAGAACCCAGCGATCCTGCAGTTCATTGCACAGTCCTACCCCGACGCCAAGCTGTGGCCGACCGACCCGCAAGTCGCTGCGAAATGCCTGGAATGGATGGCTTGGCTGTCGTCCGGTGTCCACGTCACCTACGCCCACATCCGCCGCGCCGAGCGTTACGCGACCAGCGAAGTTGCCCTCGCCGACGTCCGCGCCAAAGGCACCATCTCCACCCGCGAGATCTGGGGCGACGTCGAAACCCGGATGGCGGCACTGGCCAGTTCCGGGGCTGGCCCGTGGATCGCTGGTGAGCAGTTCACCGTCACGGACGCCTACGCCTTTGTGTTCTGGACGTGGGGCCGCGGTCAGCACCTTGGCTACGACATGGCCAAAGACTTCCCAGCCTGGACCGCCCACGCCCGCCGCATGGCCGCCCGCCCCGCCGTCGAGCGCGTGCTGGCCCGGGAAGGGCTTGATGTGAAGGTTTGAGGGGCAAACGAATCGCAAAAAAGTAGGTTGGATCAAGCCCAATTGTGCGACCCAACATTCCACGGGCGGTGTTGAAGTGCTGGGTGGCGCGAAGGCTTGACCCAACCGGCAAAAATCCGCCCGTCAAACCACCTGCCCGGCGCACCAGCCGCTGGACCAGGCCCACTGGAAGTTGTAGCCGCCGAGCCAACCGGTAACATCGACAGCTTCACCTATCGCGTAAAGTCCGCGCACACCAGTGGCACCCATCGTCTTCGAAGACAGGTCGCGCGAGTCGATGCCGCCGAGCGTGACTTCGGCTTTGGCGTAGCCCTCGGTGCCATCAGGCGTGAACTGCCAGCGGTTGATTTGCGCCGCACACGCAGCCAGCGCCTTGTCAGGGATATTGGCCATTTCAGCGACTGGCAGATGGATACGAGCCACCGCCTGAGCCAGACGTGCTGGCAGAATTTCAGCCAACACTGTTTGCGCGGACATTTTAGGACGCGAGCGTTTACGCTCAGCCAGCACCGCCGCCACATCGACGCCGGGAGCCATATCGAACGTCACGGCTTCGCCCTTGCGCCAATACGACGAAATCTGCAACACGGCCGGGCCTGACATGCCACGATGCGTAAACAGAATGTTCTCGCGGAACCTTGCTTTGCCGTAAGTCGCCACGGCTTCCACGGCCACACCCGCGAGGCTGGCTCCGGGGTCATCGCCGGAACCGAACCCAGTGGCGTAACCCGGCAGATGTGCGCCCGCTGTAAATGGCACTAGCCCCGGCAACGTTTCCGTCAGCCGCAGACCAAACCGCTTTGCGACATCGTAGCTGAACCCGGTCGCGCCCATTTTAGGAATTGAAACGCCGCCAGTTGCCAACACCAGGGACGGCGCGCTGAACGATCCGCAATTCGTCTCGACGCAGAACTGTTCGCCGCGCGTCACCTCACTGACGGACTGACGTGTGCGGACATCAACGCCGCCGATCTGGCATTCCTCCAGCAGCATCGCGACGATGGCGCGGGCAGAGCCATCGCAGAACAGCTGCCCCAGCGTTTTCTCATGGTAGGCGATGCCATGCTTCTGCACGAGGGCAATAAAGTCATGCTGCGTATACTGCCCGAGCGCCGACTTGCAGAAATGTTTGTTGGCGGACAGAAACCGTTCCGGCAGCACCTCAAGGTTGGTGAAATTGCAGCGCCCGCCGCCGGAGATCAAGATCTTCGCCCCAACCTTATCGGCATGCTCCAGCAGCAGCACTTTTCGCCCGCGCTGCCCCGCCGTCAGCGCGCACATCAACCCAGCGGCACCACCGCCGATAATGATGACATCAAATTCTTCGTCAGCAGGCATCGTACCATACTCGCTCAAATCGACGCCGAATGGCGCACACACTCCTCCAGGTTTCCCGGAAATCGTCTCGCCCAAGGGGCGATACGATTATCCGGGATCTTCAGCACCTCAGGTTGGCCGCTGCCTTGCCCAATTGGCAGACGTGAAGACCACGGATATTATGCGCCTAAAATTCTGGGGAACCGGAGGAGAGGCCAAGCGCGTCCATAGCCATCAAACATCCACACTCGCGTTCAGCGCGTTGGCTTGGATGAACTCGCGGCGGGGCTCGACGACGTCGCCCATCAGCTTGGAGAAGATATCGTCAGCCATCGCAATATCACCAACTTTGACCTGCAACAGTGTGCGGACTTCTTTGTCGAGCGTGGTCTCCCACAGCTGCTCCGGGTTCATCTCGCCCAGACCTTTATAACGCTGCAACGACAGGCCTTTACGGCCAATATCGTAGACCGCCTTCAGCAGCGACAGCGGGCCATTGATGACGATCTCCGTGTCCTTGCGCGCCATCACGCCGGGCTTCTCGAAGATCTCGTGCAATGCCGCTTGAACGCTGTGCAGCTTGCGCGCGTCCGCCGAAACAATCAGTGCGCGGTCAACATGATGCGCTTCCTTGACGCCACGCACAACGCGGGTGAACATGAAACCGTCGCCGCCTTCAACGACACGGCCAGTCCAGCCACGCTCGGTTTCCTCGGATACGGAATCAAGCCGCACCACAACTTCAGCAACCACCGCCTCGGCCTTCTTGGCATCCGCCAGCATCGCCGGATCAAGTGCGCCGCCGATAGCCGCCTGCTCGATGACGCCGCGATTATAGCGCGTATGCAGAGCTTCGATGTTGCGCGAGAAATTGCGCGACTGGCGGACGGCGTCATTGAGGTCACGCTTCGCCCGCACTTCGCCGCTGCCGAGCTTCAAAGTGGCTTCGTCCAAGCCGGTATCGATCAGGTAATCCTCCAGCGCGTCCTGGTCTTTCAGGTAGGTTTCGGACTTGCCCTTGGCGACCTTGTAGAGCGGCGGTTGAGCAATATACAGGTGCCCGTTCTCCACTAACTCCGGCATTTGACGATAAAAGAACGTCAACAGCAGCGTACGGATGTGCGCGCCGTCGACGTCAGCATCGGTCATGATGATGATCTTGTGGTAGCGCAGTTTCTCGAGCTTGAACGCCGAATTACCGTCGCGATCACGGCCGATCCCCGTACCGAGCGCGCCGATGATATTGGTCACTTGTTCCGATGACAGCATACGGTCAATACGTGCACGCTCTACATTCAAAATCTTGCCGCGGATTGGCAGCACCGCCTGATACTCGCGCTTGCGCCCCTGCTTGGCGGAACCGCCTGCCGAGTCGCCTTCGACGATGAACAGTTCGGTGTTCGCCGGATTACGGTCCTGGCACTCGGCCAAGCCGCCGGGCAGGCTCTGCCCCTCGAACACGCCTTTGCGCGTCGTGTTGCGGATCTTGTCGACAGCGACGCGGGTCTGTGCCGCCTGCACCACCTTGGCGATGACGATCTTGGCTTCGGTCGGGTGCTCCTCGAACCACTGGGCGAGCGTCTGGCCCACCACCGTTTCGACGACGGATTTCACTTCCGACGACACCAGCTTGCCCTTGGTTTGGCTGGAGAACTTCGGGTCCGGCACTTTGACGGACAGCACGCAGCACAGGCCCTCGCGGGCATCATCGCCGGTGATGGCGATCTTCTCGCGTTTCGCCGCGCCGCTCTCCTCGTAATATTTCTGGATGACGCGGGTCAGCGCGCTGCGAAACCCGGCCAAATGGGTGCCGCCATCGCGCTGCGGGATATTGTTGGTGAAACACAGCGTGTTCTCGTTGAACGCGTCGTTCCACCACAGCGCGACTTCGCAGCTGATACCGCCCTTATCGCCTTCGATCTGGATCGGCTCCGCCAGCTTGCCAACGCGCGAGCGGTCGAGATGGCGGACGTAGGCGCTCAACCCGCCCTCATAGAACAACTCAACCCGCTTGACGTCGGCATGACGGTTATCGACCAGCACAATTTTGGCGCCGGAATTCAGGAACGCCAGTTCGCGCAGGCGGTGTTCCAGCGTGGCGAAATCGTACTCGACCATCGTGAACGTCGCCGGGCTGGCAAGAAACGTCACCTGACTGCCGCGCTTACCGTCCTTGGCCGGGCCGACGACCTTGAGCGGTGCCACAGCATCGCCGTTCTGGAACTTGACGTAGTGTTCCTTGCCCTCGCGCCAGATCGACAGTTCAAGCCACGTCGACAGTGCGTTGACGACAGTGACGCCGACGCCGTGCAGACCGCCGGAGACCTTGTAGGCGTTGCCGTCTTCACCCGCTTCGTTGAACTTACCGCCGGCGTGCAGCACGGTCATGATCACTTCAGCGGCGGAGCGGCCCTCGTCCTTGTGCATGCCGGTGGGAATGCCGCGGCCGTCATCGAGCACGGTAACGGAGCCGTCGGCGTTCAGCGTCACGTCGACCATGGTGGCGAATCCGGCCATGATCTCGTCGATGGCGTTGTCGACGACTTCGTAGACCATGTGGTGCAGGCCCGAGCCGTCATCGGTGTCACCAATGTACATGCCCGGACGCTTGCGGACAGCATCTAACCCCTTGAGAACCTTGATATTATCGGCGCCGTAATCTTCGGAGCCGTGGTTTTTTTTGTTTTGCTCAGCGCTCATGACGATTAGGTCCTTCGGATACCAGAATTTGACCCTCGGAATATACCACAGAACCTAGCAGAAATGGCATGAAATCGACCGAATTCCAGGTTAAGTTGACACATATAAAACACAACGAAATCAATAGTTTAATCGCCATCCTAACGCACGCCAGATATGCCACCAGCATTGCCCGCGAAAACCGACAAGTGTGCTGCCAAAATCGCCCATTTGGCAGTCGTTTTTGACTGGCCAACTGGCCGCAAAACGCGTGCACGGCGACCAGCGTGTCGCACCGCTTTCGGTTGAGATTTCGTGGCGCAAGGGGTATCGAGTACTCTGCTAATCCGGTGCGAACCGCCATTCGCCGTACGAGCCCTAAGGACACGCCCCGTGGCTGAACAAGAAATCCGCAATTTCAACATCAACTTCGGCCCCCAGCATCCGGCGGCGCATGGCGTGCTACGGCTGGTGCTGGAGCTGGACGGCGAAGTAGTGACGCGGGTCGATCCGCACGTCGGCCTGCTGCATCGCGGCACCGAAAAGCTGATCGAGCACAAGACGTATCTGCAGGCGATCGGCTACTTCGACCGGCTCGATTACGTCGCGCCGATGAACCAGGAGCACGCGTTCTGCCTCGCCGCCGAGAAGCTGATCGGCATGGCGATTCCGCGCCGTGCTCAGCTGATCCGCGTGCTTTACTCCGAAATCGGCCGCATCCTTTCGCATCTGCTCAACGTCACGACGCAGGCGATGGACGTTGGCGCGCTGACCCCGCCGCTGTGGGGCTTCGAAGAACGCGAGAAGCTCATGGTGTTCTACGAGCGCGCCTCCGGCAGCCGCATGCATGCGAAATACTTCCGCGTCGGCGGTGTGCATCAGGACCTGCCGACCAAGCTGGTTGAGGACATCGCCGCCTGGATCGACCCGTTCCTGAAGGTCTGCGACGACATCGAGACCTTGCTGACCGAAAACCGCATCTTCAAGCAGCGCAACGTCGATATTGGCGTCGTCTCGCTGGCCGACTGCTTCGCCTGGGGTTTCTCCGGCGTGATGGTGCGCGGCTCCGGCGCCGCCTGGGACCTGCGCAAGTCGCAACCCTATGAATGCTATGCCGAAATGGACTTCGACATCCCCGTTGGCAAGAACGGCGACAACTACGACCGCTACTGCCTGCGCATGCAGGAAATGCGCGAGTCCGCCAAGATCATGCGCCAAGCTTGCGCCAAGCTACTGGCCGCCGACGGTCAGGGTCCGATCAACGCCGACAACAAAAAGGTCGTGCCGCCGAAGCGCGCCGAAATGAAGCGCTCGATGGAAGCCCTGATCCACCACTTCAAGCTCAACACCGAAGGTTTCCACGTGCCTGAGGGCGAAGTCTACACGTGTGTGGAGGCCCCGAAAGGCGAGTTCGGCGTGTATTTAGTCTCCGACGGCTCGAACAAGCCCTACCGCTGCAAAATCCGCGCGCCCGGCTTCCCACACTTGGCGGCGATGGATTTCATGAACAAAGGCCACATGCTGGCCGACGTTTCCGCGATCCTAGGGAGCCTGGACATCGTGTTCGGGGAAATTGATCGTTGAGGCTTCACTTGTAGGTTGGGTCAAGCTTTTGCGCGACCCAACACTTCGAGACCTCCCGTGGAATGTTGGGTCGCGCAAGGGGGCTTGACCCAACCTACGGCTTATGTCGAGTTTGATGGCGACCATGCTTACGTCAGGATAATTTCGGCACGAAAACCCAGCAAAAAAGAAATCCGCCCGCAAAAAAAGCCCGCTGGTGCGGGCTTTTCCAATTCGGCAATTACAGCCAACCTTCAGTTCAGCTTGCCCTTGAGGTCGCTGATGCTGCTGTCGATCAGGTTGCCGGCGGTTTTGCCAGCGACGCGGCCGGCGAGCAGGCGCTCAGCGGCGGCCATGGAGGTATCGATGGCGGCGGCGCGGACTTCGGAGATGGCCTGAGCTTCGGCACGGGCGATCTTGTCTTCGGCCATCTTGGTGCGGCGTTCCAGGCTTTCGGCCAAGGTCTTGCGGCTCTCGACTGCGAGGGCCTCAGCTTCCTTCTTGGCCTGCTCGACGATTCCACGAGCTTCGTCTTCGGCGTCGCGGGCTTTCTTTTGATAATCGGCGAGCAGCTGCTGCGCTTCTTCGCGCAGGCGGCGGGCATCATCCAGTTCGCTGCGGATCTGATCGGCGCGGTCGTCGAGCGACTTGGTCATCATCGCTGGCACCTTCATTTTGACCAGCAGGCCCATGAAGCAGACGAACGCGATCATCACCCAGAATTCAGCGTTAGCAGGATTGAACATTTTGGAATTCCTCAACGCAGGTGTTAGCGGGCGGCGACAGGAGCAGCGAGCGCTCGCTGAATATCGTCGCGGGAGACATCGCCGCCGCCGAGCTTAGCGACAACCTGACCAACCGTATCGAGAGCGATTTCATTGACCTGAGCAAGGGCTGCAGTTTTCATCACGTTGATGCGCTTCTCGGCATCAACCAGTTTGGCGGCAATCTGCGCTTCAACGCGTTCTTTTTCGCGGTCGGTTTCACCAGCGAGCGTTTCGCGCGTCTGCTTGGCGATGCCGCCCGCATTGATTTTGGCTTCGGCGAGAGCGGCTTCATAGCCTGCCAGCGCTTTGTCGGTTTCGCTTTTGAGGCGCTCAGCGGCTTCGAGATCGCGCTGGATCCGGTCGCGGCGCTCTTCGATAACTTCAGCGATGCGCGGCAGGGCCACGCGCTTCATGATGGCGTAGAGTGCGCCGAACGTAATCGCCAGCCAGATCAGCTGTGACGAGAACGTCGCCGGATTGAATGGAGGAAACGACGCTTTCGCCTCGTTTTGGCCGGTCGCGGTGCCGGTCTTTGCGGTGGCGCCAGCTGCGGTCTTCGTGGTCGTAGTCGGAGGCGAGGCCATAGCGCGGAACCTATCTGATAGGGCGTACAAGCTTACAAAAGACATCGGCGAGGCAGCTACTACGAACTGCCTCGCCGATCATCGTCAGTCGAACTTAAACTGCGAACAGCAGCAGCAGCGCGATCAGCAGCGAGAAGATGCCGAGTGCTTCTGTCAGTGCGAAGCCGAGCAGCAGGGTGCCGCGCTGGCCGTCAGCAGCCGATGGGTTGCGAAGGGCGCCGGAGAGGAACTGGCCGAACAGGTTGCCAAGGCCGATGCCTGCGCCTGCCATGCCGAGGCATGCGATGCCAGCGCCGATGTACTTTGCTGCTTGTGGATCCATAGTCGTGACTCCTGGTTTGTAAACAGTGTGGGTTTGTAAACTTGGTGGTAAGCTGGCGAACTAAGACGGGGCCGAACACGTGCCGCTGATCGCAAGGATCAGTGCGCGCCGTGTTCGGCATCGTTGAGGTAAATGCAGGTGAGAACTGCAAACACGTACGCCTGAAGCACGGCGACGAGGAATTCGAGAGCGGTCAAACCAACAGTAAGGGCAAGTGGAATTGGTGCGAGGATAGCCCAAGCTTTCGCGCCGAGCAGCACGCCGCAGAAGCCCGCGAAGATTTTCAACGCGATGTGGCCAGCCAGCATGTTGGCGAACAGACGAACCGACAAGCTGATCGGGCGCGAGATAAACGAGATGATCTCGATCGGCACCAGCAGCGGCAACAGCCAGGCAGGCACGTCGGACGGCACGAACAGCTTGAAGAAGCTAAAGCCGTGCTTGTACAGCCCGTATAGAATAACAACGCCGATCACCAACAGCGACAGCGCTGCCGTGATGATGATGTGACTGGTGACCGTGAACGCACCCGGAATCATGCCGAACAGGTTGAGTGCCAAGATGAAGATGAACAGTGAGAACACAAACGGGAAAAACTTCATCCCCTCATTGCCGATATTCTCGCGCACGGTACCGGCAACGAACTCATAGATCGACTCGGCCACGGACTGCATCCGGGTCGGCACTAGCGAGCGGCCCTTCATCGACGAGATCAGAAATGCCGAAACGCCAGCGACGGCCAGCGCCATAAATGCCGACGAGTTCGTGAACGACGCGTCCAGGCCGAACAGCTTCAGCGGCACCAGCGTCTTCAATTCGAATTGTGCAATTGGACTTGCCACGTCGTATTCCCCTAGCTCGTCTTCTTCGTCGTCGTATTATTCTGCGGCGGCTTCAAATCATCGTCTTCGTCATCATCGGGTACCGACGGTGCCGGAGGCGTTTTCTCTTTCGAGGCCGTGCGGACCACATTGATAATCCCCGCTGCCGATCCCAACATAAACATCAAGATAAACAGCCACGGGAACGTGCCGAGCCACTTATCCAGAAAATAGCCAATGGCACCACCAACGACGATGCCACCAATCAGCTCCGACGACAGCCGCATGGCCTTCGCCATCGCCGAGCCCTGAGCCGCACCATCGTTCGGCGGCGCATGACGGCCCTTCGCTGCTTCCAGCTTCTGGCCGAGTCCCGACGACCGCGCCTTGAGAGCGTCCCGTTCGGCAGGGCTAAGCTGGCCGCGCGTGGCGTCGCCTTCTTTGCCACTATCGTTGGACATTAAGTTCCCCTGCGGATGCCTGCAGCCTGTCACCCGATTGCAATCGCGCCGGACCATATGTTCGGGCTTCGTCGAGTGTCAAGGAAGTGTGCGGCTATGTGGCCGTAATGTGGGTATGGCGAAACGTCGCCGTGGTCGTTTGCTGGCGTTGGGAACAGTGCCGAAGCCAAAACCTAAGCTGCCGATGGCAATTTGCTCGGCAGCAGCGAGGCCGCCGCGAGAATGACCGCTGCCGATAGGGCCAACACCCAGAACAGCACATCAAAGCCCCAGCGGCTGTGGATGAACGCAATCAGCGGCAATGCAGCGGCCAGCACCGAGAAGCTGACGACATAGCGCACGCCGTAAACACGCGCCCGCCATTCACCGCTGGCCATCTTGCCGATCATGTAGTCATTGATCGGGATCTGGCCGAACGCACCCAGCATAAAGCCAAAGGCGACAGCGAAGGCCCACCACTCGGTGAGGCCAGGCATCAATGCGAAGAACACCAGCTGGACGGATGCAGCGACCAGGAAGATCGGCCTTGGGCCGTAGCGGTCGAGCATGCTGCCAACAACCAGCTGCGCCAATGAGGCGATAGCGAAGGTCAGAAACGCCATCGAGCCCAGCACGGTTGCCATGTCAGCTCGCGGTGCCAGCCCTGAGGACCTCAGTAACGCCGCCATCTGATCGGCAACGCCACGCAACCGCTCATCAAAGATTTTCGGCAGTGC
>JAYSVA010000561.1:0-2385 GCA_043718785.1 Hyphomicrobiaceae bacterium | reverse complement strand
CGGGGACGCGTGAGGAGGGGGCTGGGCTTTGTTCGCGCCGCTGCTGGTGCTGCACGATGACCACTTCCACCATGATCCACACCCTCGCCGACGTCCTCTCCACACACGCCCGAACCCAGCCGAACGCTCCCCTCCTCATCGCGCCGGAGGCGAAGCGGACGTTGACGTATGGCGATTTGCAGCGGCACACGTCGCAGCTGGGGCGCTTCCTAGCTGCGCGCGGGCACAAGCCGGGAGCGAAGGTCGGGCTGTTTCTGCATAATGGCTATCAGACAACGACGTTGTTTCTCGCCAGCATGTGCGCGGGTTATGTGGTGACGCCGTTCAACCTGCTGGCGCAGCGTGGCGGGTTGACGGCCGTCGTGCGGCATAGCGAGGTCGGCATTATTTTCACGTCGGCGGCGCAGGTGGCGACTCTGACCGAGGCGCTCGCCGATCTGGCCGATGCCCCCGAAGTCGTGGTGATCGATGTCGATGCCGCCGAGGTGCTTGATATGGCGGGAGTGCCGCCGCTTCAAACCGTGCACACGGCCAAGCCATCCGATCCGGCGTTGCTGATGTACACGTCCGGCACCACGGGCACGCCGAAAGGTGTGGTGCTGAGCCATGCCAACCTGCTGGCTGCCGCCAATACGGTGGCCGTCTGGCACGGCCTGACGCCAAAAGACCGGGTGCTGAGTTCGCTGCCGCTGTATCATATCAACGGCCAGGTGATCGCGACGTTGAGCCCGTTTGTGTCGGGGGGCAGCATTGTCAATCCGCATCGCTTTTCGGTGTCGCAATGGTGGGATCTGGTGGCCGAACACCAGTGCACCTGGATCAACATTGTACCGACGATCATTGCCTACCTGTTGAATGCGCCGGAAGGCCAAGCCCGCAAATTCCCGTCCGTGCGGTTTGGCCGGTCAGCCTCCGCCCCGCTGCCGCCGGAGCATCACAGGGCGTTCGAGGCGCGGTTCGGCATCCCCGTCATCGAGGCGATGGGCATGACCGAATGCGCGTCGATGGTGTTCTGCAACCCGCAAAACGCGCCCCGCAAGTATGGCTCCCCGGGTTTGCCGTGTGGCGTCGAGGTGGCGGTGATCAACCCGCAGGGCCAGTTCCTGGCGGCCAACGAGCCCGGCGAAATCGTGCTGCGCGGCGCCAACGTCATGGCCGGATATTACAAGGACGCCGCCAAGACCGCCGAGGCGATCAAGCCGCTCGGTTCTGGCGCGCCGTGGCTGCTGTCCGGCGACCTCGGCTACCGTGACGCTGACGGGTTCTATTTCATCACCGGGCGGCTGAAGGAGCTGATCATCAAAGGCGGCGAAAACATCGCCCCGCGCGAGATCGACGAAACCCTGCTCGGCCACGCGAATGTGCTGGAGGCCGCCGCGTTCGGCATTCCGCATGCCGCCTATGGCCAAGACATCGCCGTCGCCGTCATCGCCAAACCCGGCTGCACGATTGACGAAGCCGCCCTGAAAGCCTGGTGCACCGCCGAGCTAGGCCCGTTCAAAACCCCCAACCGCTGGTTCGTGGTGGAAGACCTGCCGAAAGGCCCGTCGGGCAAAGTGCAACGGCTGAAGTTGGTGGATTTGGTCGGGGGCTAGATGCCGAGTTCGCTGTGTGATCCCAGGCGGACCAGCTGCAGCGTATCCACGTCCGGCTTGCGGTAGATCAGGACGAGGTCCGGGCGGATGTGACAGTCGCGGTGATCAAGCCAATTGCCGGTCAGTGGATGATCACGATAGCGGGGTGGTAACGCCGCGTCTTTTGCCAGCAGTGTGATCACTGGATTGAGAATGCCGTCCAGCCGTTTGCCGAGAGGACCTTTGGCCTCGCGCTTGAAATCGCGCCGAAACTGTCGTGTCGGCTCAATCGTCCTCATTGAGCGATTTCATCAGGTCTTCAACGTTGGCGTACCCCTTCAGATTCCCTGCCCGCGCCTCTTCCATAGCCGCAATCGTCTCGGCATTAGGGACCAGCGGATTGAAGGGCAGGGCTCCATCCTGAGCAATGCGGGTCATCATCAGGCGCACCGCGTCGGACACAGTAAGCCCGAGGTCAGCCAGCACGGCTGCCGCTTGCTCCTTGGTGTGCTCATCAATGCGGACGCGGAGTTCGGTGTTGGCCATTACGTGTTCCTCGCACCGCACCTTAGCACAGCAGCGGCGGAAGTTGAAACTGTGCCTCTATGAGGCTCGTCCCACCCTAGGACGGCAGATGGCCACCTGACTTCAAGCCACCCCGACCGGCCACGGTACGCCTTGTGATGAGATTTCTACAACGGCCAGTCCGTGTGCTTCGGCGTAGGCAAAGCACTCGTCGAACAGCCGGAATGTTGGGATGTTCTCGTAGACCAGCCCTTCGGCGAATTCTCGCGCTTCGGTGCGCTCACGC
>JAYSVA010000057.1:0-10582 GCA_043718785.1 Hyphomicrobiaceae bacterium | reverse complement strand
ACCACTTCGACCGCTGGATCAAAGAACACCTGACGGGGCTGAACCGGCACGTCCAGTTCATTCACACCAAGTTCATGCTGGTCGATCCTTTGAGCGACGATCCGATCGTGATCACCGGCTCGGCAAATTTCAGCGTTGCCTCAACGACCAAGAATGACGAGAACATGCTCATCATCCGCGGCAATCGGCGCGTTGCCGACGTCTATCTAGGCGAGTACATGCGGTTGTGGAATCATTACGCGTTCCGCGAATGGCTGGCAGCGAAGGGCGAGTCAATCGATGAGGGATTCAAACATCTCGATACGGAAAACAAATGGTGGCGAGGGTATTTCGGCAACACCGTCCGCAGCCGCCAGCGTCAGTATTTCTCGGGTGCGGCGGGCTAGTGGATCGTGATGCAAGCAATCGGTTATTGGAGAGCTCTACATAACGTTTAGCTTTGTTCGATGCCTGCCCTGCGGCGCGGACGTAAAAAATTTCGATGTTGCCGGTTGGGCAGGCGTTGGACAAAGCTCGATTTAGGAAACCGCGGGAAATACCGCGGCGGTTGGCGAAGCCTAATTGGCTATGGGGATTTGAAGGGTCGCACTTGAACCACCGGAGGTGAATCGAGTGCAACACTGGAATTCCAGATCGTGCAGAGGTCCAGTTGTGGGTCGGAACGTGAGCATTTTTCGGCGACCCATCGAGCACGAAATGACGTGATCACTGCGTAAGGCAAAAGCGAACCCGATCGACTCCGTTTCAAACGGCGTCGATTGTTGGTATCGCCATCGGCAGATGCGGACGCTCATGGTGTACATTGAATTTGTGGTGGCGCACGGATCGGCTGTCCGCGCACGATGACATCGATGACGATCATCGGCGCACCACAATCCGGGCAGGTGAAAGTTGGCTGGCCAGGCTCGGCCGGCGCATTGACCAGGTGACTGGCATCGACATCGGGCACGACATTGAGCAACGCACGCGCCCTGTCGAGATGGTCGCTGCGCTGCGCGTTGGCAAGCAACCCGTAATGTCGAATGCGATGAAACCTACCGGGCAAAACGTGCAATAAGAAACGACGCATAAACTCGTCAGCGCCGAGCGTCATCGTCTTGTAGCGTGTCTTTCCCTTGGCCCGATAATCTTTCCAGCGGAACGTGACGCCGCGCTCATCCAAGGCGATCAGGCGCCGGTTCGAAATCGCCACGCGGTGCGTGTAGCGCGACAGATAAGCCAGCACCGCCGCCGGGCCTGCAAACGGGCGCTTGGCGTAGACCACCCATTCGCACTGGCGCAACGGCGCCAGCCACTCGGCAAAGGCGCTCGCGTCAGTCAACGCCGCGTGCTCACCAAAGAACTGCAACCGGCCGTTACGATGAACATTTGCGAGTGCTTCGAGAAAACGGCGTCGAAACAATCGCGACAACACGCGTACGGACAGGAAGAACCCTGGCTTACACGCGACCCAGCGCTCGCCGTCGAGCGATAAGCCGCCGCCCGGGACGATGCCGTGAACATGCGGATGATGCGTCAGCGCCGAACCCCAGGTGTGCAGGACAGCGGTGATGCCGATCTTCGCGCCGAGGCGCTTCGGGTCGGCGGCAATGGCGAGCGTCGTTTCCGCCGCCGCCTTCATCAGAATGTCGTAGACCACACGCTTGTTCTGATAGGCGATGTCACGCAGCTGGCTCGGCAGCGTATAGACGACATGGAAGTATGGGACGGGGAGCAGTTCCGCCTCACGTGCGGCAAGCCAGTCGCGCGCCTGCGCGCCCTGGCACTTCGGGCAATGCCGGTTGCGGCAGCTATTGTAGGCGATCAGCGTGTGGCCGCACGTGCGGGTCTCGCAGCGCGCGACATGGCCGCCGAGCGCCGCCGTCCGGCAGCGCTCGATGGCAGTCATCACCTTCAACTGGCCGAGGCTGATGTGGCCGCGATTGGCATGCCGCCACGCGAGGCCATGGTCGCGGAAGATATCCGCGACCTCCAACCCTGGACGGGGCAACGGCTGCGGCCGCTACGTTGCTGGACCGTCCTGCGTCCGGCCCTTGCCGCGCTTCTCGCGCTTGGCGCGTGCCGCGCTCAGATCGTCGAGCGGGCTCGCTACGTTCGAGATCAGGCCGGTCGCCACCCGCGTGTAGCGCGCCGTCGTCTCGAGTTTGTCGTGGCCGAGCAGTCACGCGTCATAGTGCGCATCCTCCTATCCTATTGAAAATCAAAGGTCGCTTGATCTGGATTTAGTGTTACCGGGCGTTTCGTTCGTGTGCTCGCCGCGAACGCAGCGACGTCGTCGTCCTTGATGACCCATGGTGCTTCAGGACAGGGCTGCCGTCCTTTGATGTCGCCACGTTTGATCATGCGCAGCACCGTCATCTTGTGCACGCCGATGATCTTGGCCGCGGCATCGAGCGTGAGCTCGCCGCGCTCCGCCCATTCGCCGTCGCGGTAGCATGTGATTTTGTTATGGCTGCGAAAGCTGCACACGCGCTTCTCGGTCCAGCCATTACCGTGGCCGGTGGGCTTGCCGCGACGATTGAGCAGCCGAGCGATCTCGGCGTCCGGCATGAGCCGAGCCAACTCGCGGACGAGCACGATCGTGTCCTCGGGAAGGCGCGAATGATGCCGGCCGGCCGCGTTGAGCGTGAGCTTGAGCTGCAGACCAGTGTGATCGCCGCCCTGCCAGTGCAGGACAAGGTCGATGACGGCCCCCTCCCTCTTCACCACGATCTCTTGGAGCGCCGCGCGCAGGATCCGCTTGCGGGTGGCTGCCGTCGCCGCCGGGTGAGTCCATGCGCGCGCCAAGTCCGCGCCGAGCGCCATCAGCTGCTTGCGCTCGGTCTCGCCGAGTGGTGGTCGTTTTCGTACCGCCGCAGCAGCCATCTCGCCTGCGATGCGGTGTGCTGCTGCAAGAGCCTCGTTCCAACGCCGCTCCAGCTCGCCAGCCACGAGGCGATTGGCCGGATCAACGGCGTCGTATTGCCGGCGTGCGTGCGCCACCTCGTATTGCGCTTGGCTCATCGCCAACTCGAGTTGCCTCTCGATGGCCGACTTTTCGCACGTCTGTGTATCCAGAACCTTGACCGCCGCTTCCATTCCAAGCGGCGCTAGGACGCGCAGGACTTCGGCGCTGACGGCCGCATCGGCGCTGCGATTGCCGAGCGAGATGCAGCGCGCCGTGCCATGATTCATGCGCGCGCCATAACACGTATAGCGGCCGAGCTTGCCGCTGTAGTGCACCTGCAGTTTGCGGCCGCAGTGACCGCAGCGCAGGAGCCCGGCAAGCAGCACTTCGCCCTGGCGCACAGCGCCCTTGGCGATCGTCCGTCCCATGCCGGTCGCATTGTCGGCGATGTGGCGCTGGTTGCGTTCGAACTCGTCCCAGGTGATGTAGCCCTCGTGCTGATCTTTCAGCAGCACGCCCCAGTCGGCAATCGCGCGGCGCACGCCGCGGCGAATGCGCTTTCGGCCGTCGACAACACTGACTTGGCTCCCCGTGCGCCCAAAGGCATAGGCACCGGCGTAGATCGGATTGGTCAGAATGTTGTGAATGGCATTGTAGGCCGGCAATTTCCAGACGACGCCGAGCGCTTCGGACCGACGCGACTTGGCGGGCAGCGCGATGCCTTCCTCTCGCAACCAGAGATGAACCTGGCGGGCACTGCGAAGCTCGGCGAATTTCGAAAACACCAGCTGCAGGGCTTCGCGTACCCGGCCATCCGGGTCTTTCTCGATGCGGTCACGCCCAGACTTCACGTAGCCCGCGGCAACGCCGAGGAAAAGCGCGCCACGCCGTGCTTTCTGTTTCAGCGCTTCCTGCGAGCGCTGGCGAAACAATGATAATTCAAGCTCGCTCATAGTTCCCTTCATGCCGAGCAACAGGCGATCATTGGGATGGCGAGGATCGTAGATTCCGTCCTCGTCGACGATAATCGTTCCAACCAATCCACAGAACTCGATCAGCGTATGCCAGTCACGGCCGTTGCGCGCCAGACGTGAGGCCTCGAGTGCCAGCACAGCGCCGACTTGACCCGCGCAGATCGCCGCGATCAGGCGTTCGAAGCCGGGCCGCGTGATGCCGCCGCCGGAACGCCCGAGATCGTCGTCGACGACCACGACCGTGGACCAGCCGAGCGTGCGCGCACGATCGGCTAGGCCATATTGGCGACGGCGGCTTTCGTGGTTGTGCAAGAGCTGGTCGGCCGTCGATTGGCGAACATAAACGTAAGCGCTGCGCGCCAGATGCTCAGTGGTGATCTTGCTCATCGCCGGTCTCCTTCTTTGAGAACGCGGCGGCGATTTCGGCGAGCAGGACTTGTACCAGCGTCGCCATTTGGGCCTTCTGCCTTGGCGCCAGTACTATGCACGGCGCCTCCTCGATGGGCTCGAGCAGGTTTGGTTGCTGATTGTTGACGAGTGGACGCATCGCTTCCATCCTTCTCAAGTTTCGATTCGGATGGAAGAAAGCCTAGGAGGGCATCGACCTCGGCACGCAGCGAGCGCAGGATTTCAAGTGGAAAACGCGGCTCTGGACGCAAGTCCAAATGCGCCGCCGCCTCCTGCAGCATCCACGCCGGCAATTGAGCGAGCGAACCGTCGGCTTGCTCGATGACGACGAGGTCCATGCCGTAGCGGATCAATCGCCGCTTGATCGCTACCATCTCCCCGCAGCGCGGGTGAAAACGATAGTGAAGCTTGCCCTTGATCCAGTGTTCGCGGGCAGTATGAAGTTGTTTCGAGCAACGCCTGGATCGTTCGGATGTCGACGCCGCGATCAAACAGATGCGTCGCGAAACTGTGGCGCAGCGAATGCAGGTTCACCGCCTTCCTGATGCCGGCCGCTTTGGCCGCCTCATGGAATACCCTGTTGAGCTGGTGAGTCGACAACGGCTGGCCCGTCGTCCGGCCAGGAAACAGCAGGCGCTCCTGCACCGGCAGGCCGGCATCCCACCGCTTCGGCCGCACCGTCCACCACTCGCGCAACAGGGTGAGCATCTCCGGCGACAACATCACCAGACGATCCTTGCGGCCCTTCGATTGCTGCACCCGAATGACGCTCTGCTCGCTGTCGATGTGTTTTACACGCAGCCGCAGGACCTCGCCGGCCCGCAGCCCGGCGCCATAGCCCAGGCTGAGCAGCAGCCGATCCCTCAGGCAGCCCGCCATCGTCAACAACCGCTGCATCTCGTCCTGGTTGAGGATCAGCGCCACCTTCTGCGGCTCGTTGAGGTGGTAGATCTCGGCCACCAGATCGTGCCGACGCAGCGCGACGCGGAACAGGAACTTGATCCCGGACATGGTGGCGTTGCGCGTGGTGATGCTGACGCCGGTCTCGGCCAGATGCAGCTGGAACTGCCTAACCTCGTCGGCCGTCGCCGTATCAGGTGACCGTTGCAGCCAAGCCGAGAACCGCTTGTAGGCGCGCAGGTGGCTCTTCTGGCTGGCCGGTCCGCGCTGGCGCGCCGTCATGTCTTCGATGAAGCGCTGGCGCAGCTGATCAATCGTGGTATCAATCGTCATGGGGATGTCCTTCCCGGGTGAGGTTGCTAACACCTCCACTCTCGGGACAGGCTCCCCAGCCTGTTATCGCAATCCTATCAACTGGTTACCGCGCCCTAGGACAGGCACCCCGCACAGCGGGCTGTCGCGCAGCGACTTTGTGCCATGACCCAAATCCAGCGCAAGGTGGAATAGGCAAGCAGACCAAATCTCGTCAGCATTTCAGCCCTTAAGTCGCAATTGTACGGGCGCAGACGCAATGGAGCTTGGCGGTCGTGACGCCAACCGGTTAGCGCAGAAGCCATCACCGGCAACGAAATCAACGATTTGAGGCAGCCGGGGTGAAGTCGCAGCGCTTGGCGGCATCCAGAAAATGCAGCACCAAATCGACCAACTCATCTTCGAACTGGCGAGACGCAATCAATTCCGGTCGTGATCGAAGGGCACCCTCAATTGCTCCGGTGACAGCATTGATCATCGTAAACTTGGTTTCATCCGCAAGGTCCAGTGCTACCGATGAGGGTATCGAAAACAAGGCTTCGCTCAGTCGCTGTGACTTGGCGTTAGGGATGTTCAAGCCGATGTCGGTTGGCAACAACCGCATTACGCCCGCGTGAACGCGATGACGGCCCGCAAACGGATGCAAGGCTGCACGCACGAAAATCCGGACAATAGCTTCGACGGGAACCGTCGATGTGAGCCCTGCGAGAGCGTGTTGAACTTTAGCGGTTTGCACAGCGATTTCATGCTCGGCCAAGGCGCGCAGCAGGGCCAACTTATTCGGAAAGTACCTGTACAGCGTCCCGATCGCGTAGCCAGCGCGCTCCGCGACATGATTGGTTGTCAAGCGCTCCGGCGCCCCAGTCTCCAAAAGCTGAGCAGTCGCCTCGAACAGATCGGCCATCGTCTTTTGAGCACGTGACCGAGGTGAATTTCGGCCTGCAAAATCAGTCTCTTCTTGCTTCTGCCGCGAGTGGTTCGATCCGGACGCCAAGCTGAGTAGCCCCTTCTGTTGATACAGCTCAGTATAAGCGAATTCCCCGTATTCCTCAACTTGGATCAAACCCATGAGAACGTCGATCATCGGTCTCCCAGTGCTCGCGCTGCTTGCGTCGGCGGCCTTTGCCGATCAGCAAGCTACAACGGCGTGCGCAACCAGACTGCCTCCCCCGGCGCGAAAAGTCTTCGACGCCGTGCTCAAAGCGAAGCCGCCGCACGGCGACTTGGGGCAATCGGTACGCGAGCAAACCATGGCACTCGTGCAAGCCGGACACCTTCAGATGTCGACAGCGCCCGACAGCGCGATGGCCGCCGCCCGTTGCCTCGAACTTCTGCGATAGGGCGATCAGCACTATGCGTATCGCAATTGTCTGCAATGATACCCGAGGCGGCGTCCAGCCTTACGTGGCGCTTGGACAAGGGTTGGCGCGCGCCGGCCACGATGTCTGCGCCGTGGCACCCGCTGAATTCGCGCCGATGTTTGCCGGCGTCGGTCTTACGATGGCGCCGCTCTCAGGTGGCGAGCGTGCAGCTGAGTTGCGCTCGACCGGCATTGCTGAGCAAGGCGTAATCGCCGCAATGCGGTTCATGCGCCGCGAACTGCCAGCCCAAATCAACCAGTGGACCCGCGAAACGCTGGCGGCATGCGAAGGCGTCGACCTGATGACCGGCGGCATCGGTGGCATGGTCACCGGGCTATCGGTTGCCGAGAAGCTGCACGTGCCGTTTGTCGCGACGCACCTGCAGCCGATTGGCGCGCCAACCGACGCTTACCCTGGTGTCATGCTGCCGTGGTGGCCCACTTGGCTGGGCAGCACTGGATTGCGGCTCAGTCATCGCCTTTCGGATCGAGCTGCCTGGATGGCGTTCAAAAGCCCGATGGCGGCCGCGCGAGAGCACGTGCTGGGTCTGACAGGTCAGCGTCAAACTGTTGGCACACCGCCGGTTCTCTATGGCTTCAGTCGGCATGTCGTTCCGGTGCCCGAAAGTGTTGGGCGTTGTGTCTGCGGATACTGGTCGCTTCCCGTTCCCGCGACATGGTCGCAACCACCTGCACTGGAGGCGTTCCTCGCGCATTGCGGGCCCGTCGTCAGTATCGGTTTCGGCAGCATGGCGAGCGCAAAACCGCAGGAGGTTACGGACATGGTGTTGAGCGCGGTTCGGCGCGCAGGCGTCCGTGCGGTGAGAGGTGGGGCGGGCTCGCGTCACTTCCCGAAGCCGTTGACGTCTTCTCCACCGACGCCGTACCGCATGATTGGTTGTTTCCGCGCGTCGCCGCTGTCGTCCATCACGGTGGCGCTGGAACAACAGGCGCAGCCTTGAGCGCTGGCGTGCCAGCATTGGTCGTTCCGTTTGCCGCCGACCAACCCTTCTGGGGAGCACGTGTTGAGGCGCTTGGCGCTGGTCCCAAACCGATCCCACGAAAGACGTTGACGGCATCGGTATTGGCCCAAGCACTACGTGCAATGGTCGATGATCAGTCGATGCGCGAACATGCCGCTAAGCTTGGGGGCCTGATACGCGCCGAGGACGGCGTGGCCGAGGCTGTTGCGTGTTTCAACAGAATGTCCGGTGCTGGAAGAAGCTGGAGTCGCTGATCTCGTTTCCGATTTCAGCGGCCCTTGGCCCAGTCCCACATTGTTCCGCCCCACGTCCTTCGTCCGCAGCTGATACTATCGCGTATCCTGTCGACACGTCCACAGGTCTACGCGTGGCGCAATTTGGAGCGGCCTTTCTTGACTAGCAGGTCGTCGATGGCTTCGTCGAGCAAGGCCTGCAGCGTCGTGTCTTCTTCGGCCATGAGGTGTTTCAAGGCGCGCAGCGTTGCATCGGGAAAGTGTCCGGCGATCTGGCGCGTACCGGCGCGGGCACCGGTCTTTTTCGAGTGGTGAGTTTCGATCTGCGCGGGTTGCCGATCTGGCTGAACGCGGATCGCACTGGGGCCTGGCTGCATCGCGGCCAGCATGGTGATGGCATCGGGCTTGGTTTGAGTTTTCATGATCGGTCCCTTAGGCTGCGGCGCTGTTTGCGGAGCCAGCCGACATGTCGAGCCGTCGACACGTGTACGCGTAGAGCTGTCGAACTTCGGCGGCGGCTTTGCCGGCGGGATCGAGTTCCTGCACGGACAGGCCATGCTTTTGGGCGCGGGGGTAGGCGATGTAGTGGTGCATCAGGACGGGGCAGATTTCGTGATGCAGTTCGGCCATGCGGGTCATGGTGGCCATGACTTCGACGCCATGCAAGGCAGGGCACAGCGTGAGCACGATGGCATAGGGTTTTTCCAAAGCACGAGCCTGCGCGATGGTTTCCAGCATGGAGCGCAGATCGAAGGCGGCGGGCTTGGTCGGGATGATCACGAAGTCGGCGAGCTGGATGGCGGCGGAGGCGGTGTCCTTGGACACGGCGGGCGTATCGATGATGGCGAGATCACAGCCAGCGGCTTCCAGCGCCTTGATGCGGCTTGGCAGCAGCGCCGGGAACACCGGGCTGATGGCGATGTCGTCCTGGCCGCGCGCTGCGGCCCAGAAGCAAGATGTGGCCTGCGGATCGGTATCGAGGACGGCGACAGCGAGGCCAGCCGATTTGGCGGCGTAAGCCAGTTCGGTCGCCGTGGTGGTTTTGGCGACGCCGCCCTTCTGCGATGCGATGACGAGTGTTTTCATGATCCTCCATTTCTGTGTCGACGATTTCACGTGTCGACATGTTGCACTGGATTCAGCATGCCGAACCGCTTCCGAGCCGGGCAAGCGAATTCGTGACTGTGATTCGCCTGCTGCCCTTATCTCCTTCGGATTTCAAAAATCCGCTGGAGTTAAAACTGTTAGAAATGGTTAGATGAGTTACGCCGCCGAAAACGCCCAGCAAGCCGTTGAAGTCATTCAGGTGCGTGGAGGGTGCTGGTCGGCGAATGACCGAAGTTTGGTCGGCAAAGGACCGAAACTTGGTCGCCGGAAGACCGAGATTTGGTCGGCAAAGGTACGATGCAGTTGGACTGTGTCGTGGTCGGCAGAAGGTCCTGCCGGAGGCGGGCAGGCAATGGCCGGTCGGCGATAGAACGAATCATTTGGCACGGTGCGGACCACCAAGCTACGCTCTGCACTGTGCCTGCGCCCTTGCTCCCCGAACGCCATCCGGTGCGTGACTTCTTCATCGAGCTTGATGCGCTCGACGTGGCACCGCGTTCGGATATGGGCTCGATGGCGCATCCGATCTTCTCACTCTCAACACATCCGGATATGCGCGTGCTGCGCTACGTCAGCGGTGATACATTCGTCGAGATCCAGCCGTCGATCAAAGGGCTCGCGACAATTTTCGACAAGGACATTCTGATCTTCTGCATCAGCCAGTTGATGGACCGACGGAACCGCAATGAGAAGATCGGCCCCGTTGTGCGTATCACCACGCATGATCTGCTGGTGTCGACCAACCGGCAGACCGGCGGCATCACGTACAAGCGACTGGAGCACGCGCTCGACCGGCTGGCGGGTACGCGCATCAAGACCAACATCACGACCGGTGATGAAGTGTCGACGCAGAATTTCGGCCTAATCGAATGGTACGACTACAATCGCAAAGGCAGTGGCTTCACGGAGCGGCTGCGCTATCTCGACATCAAGCTATCGGATTGGCTATACCGGGCGGTGACCTCGGCCGAGGTATTGCCGATCAGCCGGGAATATTTTCGGCTGCGCCGCCCCATCGACCGGCGGCTCTATGAGCTGGCACGCAAGCACTGTGGGCGGCAGGCAACTTGGCGCATTGGTGCGGCCAACCTGCAGAAGAAGTGTGGATCGAAGCAGGCGAGCAAACATTTCGCGGCGCATCTGCGCGGCCTGGTGCGCAGCAACCATCTGCCCGATTACACCGTCGCCATCGACGGCGAGCATGTCGTTTTTTCCCGCCGGGCCGAAGTGATCAAGGCATTGACAAAGGGCAGGGTGCGGGACGTCACACCCGACCGGGACCGGCGCGTCATGATTTCATCCAGCGCCATCGAGCGGCTGTGTGTCCTTGCGCCCCGCTGGGACAAGCACATGCTCGAAAGCCTCTACGCCGAGTGGGCCAAAACCAAAGACGCCGCCCGCAACGAGGACGCACGGTT
>JAYSVA010000560.1:0-2386 GCA_043718785.1 Hyphomicrobiaceae bacterium | reverse complement strand
TCTTCTTGAGCGCCTTCAGCGCCTGATCAACGTTGTTGTCGCGGACGAGAACCTGCACGTGAGAGTAATCCTCGGTTGGCTGCCTCCCGTTTGCCGGAAGCCGCAGCACATAAGCTGAAGTTGGATCTGTTCATGAATGACAAACGGTAAACAGGCGAGGCAAATGCCGTCGCCGCCTGCCGAGAGATCAGCAATCTTATGGTGCCCTTAGCAAGCCCCGGTAAAGAAGTCTAGCATGTTTGGCCATGTTTCGGGCAGTTTTCACTTGACGCGCTATTCTGCCACTTCGGCTGAGTGCTTCGCCGATTATCGGGGCGTTAACCGGTTGACGTGGCCCATTTTCCGTGCCGCCCGCGCTTCATGTTTGCCGTAGAGATGCAAGCAGGCACCGGGCTCAGCGGCGAGTGTCGCCCAAGCGTTGTAATCCGCGCCGATCAGGTTGGTCATCACCGCGTTAGAATGGCGCGCTGTCGAGCCAAGTGGCCATCCAGCTACGGCCCGCATGTGGTTCTCGAACTGGCTGACGGTGCAGGCGTCCATCGTCCAGTGGCCGGAATTGTGCACGCGCGGTGCCATTTCATTGACGTACAGCACCTCTTCACGGGCGAAATCAACGGCGAAGAATTCCACTGCGAACACACCGACGTAGTCGAGCTTCTCAGCCATCAAACGGGCCGTTTCAATGGCTTTGACGGCCGCTTTGGGCATGATCTGCGCTGGCACCGTCGAGGTATGCAGGATGTGATCGCGGTGGACATTTTCCGTGACATCGTAGGCAGCGAACGCACCATCGACGCCGCGCACCGCCACCACCGACATTTCCGACTGGAACTTCACGAAGCTTTCCAGAATGGCTGGCTGGTCGCGCATCGCGTCCCAAGCCGCCTTGACATCAACCAGCGATAGGATCTTGGCCTGGCCTTTACCGTCATAACCGAAACGGCGGGTCTTCAGAACCGAGGGCGTGCCAATCTCGGTAATGCGCTTCAACAGCTCCTCGTAGCTATCGACGCTGCCGAAATCGGCGGTCATCGCCCCGAGTTCACGAGCGAGGCGCTTCTCCGCCATCCGGTCCTGCGTGCAGGCCAGCGCTTTTGCGCCGGGCCGAACCGGCACGCTGGCGCTCAAAAACTCGACAGTTTCGACCGGGATGTTCTCAAACTCATACGTCGCCACTGAAATCGACTTGGCGAATTTGGCCAGCGCCGTGCGGTCGTCATACGACCCGACCGTCTTTTCCGCCGCCACATCGAAGGCCGGCCCAGGCGCATCCGCATATATATGGCATTTGAGCCCGAGCCGAGCGGCTGCCTGCGCCAGCATGCGGCCCAGCTGGCCGGAGCCGAGAATGCCGATGGTGCTGCCCGGCGGCAGTGGAGACAAGGCGGTTTTGGTCACGTTAGACGCCATCTTTCGGTGTTTCGGCGACAGAATCCGTCTGCTGCTGGCGGCGCGCTTCAACGCGGGCCGCGAGACCCGCATCGTTCAACGCGAGGATCTGGGCGGCAAGCAGGCCAGCGTTGGTGGCGCCAGCGTCGCCAATTGCCAGCGTGCCGACGGGAATGCCAGCCGGCATCTGCACGATCGATAACAGGCTATCCTGGCCTTTAAGAATACGGCTTTCGATGGGCACACCGAGCACCGGCAACACCGTCATCGCTGCTGCCATGCCCGGCAAATGGGCCGCGCCGCCAGCCCCCGCGATAATAATCTGCAGGCCACGCGACTTGGCGGACTTAGCATAGTTGTAGAGGCGATCTGGTGTGCGGTGAGCTGAGACAATCTTGGCTTCGAACGGCACGCCGAGCGCGGTCAGCACGTCGGCCGCGCGCTTCATGGTTGGCCAGTCTGACTGGCTGCCCATGATGATGCCGACTTTAACGCTCGCGCCTGCCATGTCCCCAACCCTCTCAAAGAAAGCACGGCCTTACGGGAGCTGAGCCGGACTTGGCAAGTCCATGAGTTGAGCTGCCACCAAATTAAACCACCGACGTAAGCCATTGGGTCGAGCAATGGTCGAGCACGTGGCGCAATTGGGTCAACCAATGATCACGCGATGATATCGGGCAGAAGCTGATCTTCGAGCATGCTGATCTGGTCCTTCAACTGCAGCTTCTTCCGCTTCAGCCGTTTGACCAGCAGCTGATTGGAATGCGCTGCCGCCTCGATCAGGGCGATTTCCTGATCGAGCGTGCGATGCTCGGAGCGGAGCTTGGTCAGCTCCTCGCGGATGTCACGGTCTTCTTGACGCGCCATTGAGTCGTTTGCCTACCGCAGACACCAAAGCTTGCTTGGGGATTGGATCACCCTCAAATCTGAGTTTCACTAATGCTGACATTCGCTCTGCAAGGCAAGCCCACATTGCATTTTCTCGCACAAATCACGT
>JAYSVA010000559.1:0-12383 GCA_043718785.1 Hyphomicrobiaceae bacterium | reverse complement strand
CTTCGTGGTGCACTGCCTGACCGCTCAGGCACCGTTCCTCAAGCTGCGGCTGCTGACCAACCGCAACTACACCGTCGGCCTGCTACTGGTGACGATTTATGGCATGCTCAACTTCACGCCGATGGTGCTGCTGCCGCCCTTGTTGCAGCAGCATGTCGGTTTTTCCGATACGTTGGTCGGCCAGGTGATCGGCTGCCGCGGTGTCGGCATGACAGTCGGGTTCCTGATGGCCGGGCTGACCAGCCGCCTCGATCCGCGCATTGGCATGAGCGTCGGCTTTCTCATCCAGGTCGGCTCCGGCTTGTGGATGACCACCTTCGATCTCAACGTCACCATGAACGCTTTGGTCTGGAATAGCCTGATCCAGGGCTTTGCCGTGGGTTTGATCTGGGTGCCGATGTCGGTGGTCGCGTTCGAAACGCTGGCACCGGGCGACCGGGCGGAGGCCGCATCGGTGTTCCATCTGCTGCGCAATATCGGCTCGAGCTTTTTCATCTCGCTGTCAGTCGCCGAGATCGTGCGCGCGACCGGCGCCAACTACAGCCGCATGACCGAAATGATCTCGCCCTACAACAGCGCCCTGGCGATGCCGTGGGTGACCGGCGCCTGGGACGTCGAGACCGTGCCGGGCCTCGCCAAAGTCGCCAAGGAAATCGCCCGGCAATCCGCGATGATCGGCTATCTCAACGCGTTCATGATGTACACGTTCGCCTCCGCCCTGGCGATGGCACTCGTGTTCGTCGTCCGCCGCCCAAAGGTTGCGGTGGCGACGTGATGGTCATAACGTCGAGCCAATCAGACTACCCTTCCGCCTCTTGCTCATCCTCCCCCTGCAAGGCAGGGCATATGATCTCACCGCGTGCACACCGTCGCGATTTTTCTCCTCCTCCCCCTCGAGGCCTCAAGGGGGAGGAGGCGAAAGAACGAGAGGTCAGCGCCGTTGAAGGTCAGTATCCACGTGGGTTGGAATGATCTCTCCCAATTTGTGGAACTCAACGTTCATGACCATTTCGCTGATGCAGCATGGCGGCTCCGCGGCGGTGCTGGCCGGACTACCGGGGTTGCGATGGCAACGTCAGCATCGGCGGGCAGACCGCGCAGGAGGCGGATGACATTGCTGCGCAACTCGGCTTCTGCTGCACGAGTTAGCGCCTTGCGATCACTCAGTTTATCGGCTGGCAGCGGCGCACCAATGCGGATCGTCACATCGATAGGCCCGCCGCGCAGCAGCGCCCAGGCGTGGGGGCCGAGATCCATGTCGCCGTACCAGCCGATGGTCGGTCGGTCCGCCCGGCCCAGCGCCAACCCATGCCGATGCGTATAGACGATGGCGAGCGTCTGGACGGCGGGAGATTGGGCGTCACCGGACAGCTCGACGGCACCGAACAGCGACGAGCGCAACGGCAGCACACGGTTGCCGTCCGAAGACGTGCCCTCGGCAAACAGCACTAAGCAATCGCGGTTGGCCAACCGCCCGCCAATCTCGGAGGCGGTATCGCCGACGCTAAGCCGGCGGGTGCGGTCAACAAACACCGTCCCCTGCAGGCGGGCGAGCGCACCAACGAACGGCCAGCCGCCGACCTCGGATTTAGCGATGAACGACAGCGGCGCCACCGCCGACAGCACCGGAATATCGAGCCAGGACGAGTGGTTCGCCACCAGCAGCACCGGCCGGTCGGCGTCGATAGCCCCTTCAATGGTCAGCCGCACGCCGATCAGGCGGCAGACCTGCCGGTGGTACCAGTGCGGCAAGCGGCGCGCGAGCCCGGGTGCGGTCCGGCGCAACAGCGCTTGCACCGGCATCAACGGGAGCGTCAGCAGCGCGAACCCCGTCAAGGTCAAACACGCTCTGGCAGTTCCAAGGTTCATGGTCACCTATGAAAAAGGCCCGAACCTTGCGGGTCGGGCCTGATGCCTGAGCGAACCGGTCAGCGGTTCTTCGGGCGGTTTGGCAGCACCTTCGCCACGACTTTCTCGACGATGGATTCCTTCGTCGGCGGCGGTACGGCGGTTGGCGACGGATTTAGCTCGGCGAGGCCGCGATTGGCGACGTAAAGAACGAAACCGTTCTCCTCCATCCGCTTCTTGGAATCGGCGATGTTGGCTGGGTTCTTGAGGTACTCGACGCAATAAACGGCTTTGCCAGCTTTGCGCGCCATCGTCATCAAGCCGCCGGAGTGGGTGATGTCGCTCTTCCCATTTAGTTTGTCGGGGCCTGGAATGCCGTAATACAGGCTTTCTTTGGCGATGCCATCGATGGCTTTGATGTAGTCAGGATTGTCGAGCAGCTCCTCGGCATTCTGGCCGAGGATCATCGCGTCTGGCTTTTTCGAGCGGATGTAGGTGGTCAGCTTGGTGACGAAATCGACCATCTTTTTGCGCAGGTCCGGGCTGTCGCCGAAGTAGTAATAGGCATCAACCCGGTCGAGGTAGAACCCGTCAAAGCCTGACTCGAGCACGCGGTCGGCAAACGCTTCAGGTGAGCCAAACAGGATCTTCTGCCATTCGGGTTCCCAGTACTTGACCAGAAAGTTATTCTTCCACTCTTTGTTTTCTTTCCCGACCCAAGCCGGTTTGGCCTTGTTCCATTCTGGCTTCCAGTAGCGGCGATAGGTTTCCGCTTCACCGATGCTAAAGTAAGCCATCACGAGGCGGCGGCTGCCGTCAGGCTTTTTCTTCATGCCTTCGACTTCGGCGCGCGACAGAGGGGTTTCGCCTTTTACGGCTTCATGCTCGTAATCGATGATCACGACGTCATAGGGCGAGGCGGCGATCTTTTTCTGCTGCTCAGGCTGCAGGTTACGGAGCTGATAGCCCCAGGATTTCGCGTCCAGCAGCAAATTTTTGCGTTCTTGTGCAGCGGCAGGTCCCATCAACAGTGCGGTCGCGGCGGCAGCGGCCAACAGGCCAGACGCAACACGGCGGGTGAAAGTCATTGCAGAACAACTCCTTGAGCTACGGCGCACAAGGACAACAGTCCCCTGGCCAATCCACTACCGATGTCGGCGGCCAAGTTTTCCCCCGCCGGTGGATAACACTAGCATCATGGCGGGGGGATCGGGCAACTAAGTCTTGTGGCGAAGCAGTTAGCCGCTGACGGGTTTATGCCTGCCCCTCACCAGGACGTGCCCTTGGGACACTCAGCAGCGGTGCGCTCCGGCGTGCCGATTTCTTTTTCCAACTTCACCGGCACCGTCGGATCATTGCCGTCCAGACCGCGCGTTTGCGCCGTCGGCACGATACCGAGCGAGCGCAACTCTGCTTCTGACTTGGCAATCGCCTCTTTGGTCAACACGTACTCCACCGCAAATACCGGCTTGTAGGCCCAGAGCAAGTGGCTAATTTGAGTATAATTGGAGTGAATTTCACCTGCCGGGTTGCGCTTGCCGGTCTCCGAGCCGCTATGCAGAAGCTCCTCCTTGCCCAAGGCATCAATCACGTGTCGATAACGCCGATCCGACAGCAATTCTTCGGCGTTTTGCGGCACCACAAAGAACCCCGGCTTCCAGCGTTTCGATTGCGCTGACAGCTCCTCCATGTACTTGATCATGTCCTCGCGCGAATTGGCGTTTTCCTTCTTGAACCAGTCGTACATATCGACCCGGTCCAGATAGACGCCGTCGAAGCCAGCATCGATGATGCGCTTGATGTAGCTGTCGGGCTTGCGGAAGCTGAGATCCTTCCATTCATCGCGCCAATAGCGGATCGCGTGCGCCTTCGGCCAGGCACAATTTTCCGGCCCAAGCCACGCCGGTTTCTGGGCCTTCCAGCCCTCCTGCCAGTAGTAGCGGTATTCCTCGGCTTCGCCGATCGACATATAGGAAATGACGATGCGGCGGCTGCCATCCGGCTTCTTTTTAAGGCGCGCCACCTGTTCCGGCGTCATCGGGATCCGGCCGCCGCCGACCGCATAATCGATCACGAATACGTCCGCCTCGACCTTGTTGAGCTTTTCGAGATCGTAGTTGGTCAGCTGATAGTGCCAGGTTTTGGCGGCCATCAGCGGGCGCAGGCCTTTCCGCGCCTCGTTCCAGTCACGGGGGATGTCCCGCCAGCTCCAAACCAGCCCGACGAGCAGCAGCAAACAGATCCAACCGAATGCCCGCATGATCTGCGCAGGGGTTCTGAGGGCTAGCTTACGGGCAGCACGCTCAAGCAACGTTTGATCTTGCCCCATACTCACCAGCTCCGCACACATTGGCCGCACTACGACAGCGTTCGAGTCGCACAATTTGGGACTGGCGGCAACCGGCATCCACTGTCCGCTTTGGTCCAATTCGGATACCACCAATGGAAGTCGTGCCCCCCTGAAATCGGTCAAAAAACTTAACTCGCGGGTCAAAACTGCAGCTGGTAACACCGCTGCCAGATCAAACGACAGATAGCAGATACAACGTTGACGCAGAAAGTTAATCATTTGAGTAAATTCATCGCGTTACGGCACAATATTGTCACGTAATATGAACTAAATTTGCTGACTTACTCGTACAAATCGGATATACTGGTTTGGAGTGTCATCGCTTCCCGGCTTGACAGACGTCGTTGATCGTTCGTTGAATATGTTTTCAGCTGGATGGCAAACTAAACGTCGGACAAGTAGGGGCATTGGTCTGGTCATCTGGCGCTTTCTAGCAGGGCGCATACAGAAAGGGTTCGTCATGTGTCAGCCAAGCAAATGGTGGTGGGGTCTATTCCCGCTCGCTTTCCTATGGCTCGTCAGCCATGAAGTGCTCGCTCCGGCCGTTGAAAAGGAATTGGGCGACCAGGCCGCAGCGGCGCTGAAGAACACCGGTCCAGCTGGTACCTGGGCCACAGCCAAATTTGATGGCCGCGATGCGGTTGTCGAGGGCGTTGCCCCAACCGCCGCCCTGAAGCAGCAAACACTCGATAAAATCGTCAATGTTGAGGGCGTGCGTTTGGTTGATGATACAACAACCATGCTGACAGCACCTAAGCCATTCACCTGGAGCGCCGCGCGCACCGGCGGCAACGTCACGCTATCAGGTTTTGTGACGCCGGGAGACCAGCGCGCCAAACTCGTGACCGACGCTAAGAAACTGTTCCCCAACGCCGCCATCGTCGACCAGATGAAGGATGGCGGCGGTGCCAATGCTGCCATGGCCGTGATGACCGCATTCGGCCTCGGCCAGCTGGCGAAGCTGAAAGACGGCTCTGTCACCCTGTCGGATACGGCTTACAGCATCAAAGGCAATCCGACCGACGCTGCTGGCTATGCGAGTTTGGTTGCAGAGACCAAGAATCTGCCAAAACCACTGACGATGGCTGACATGGGACTTGTTGCCCCAACGGTCGCCGCCGCCGCCAAGCCTGCCGCACCAGCGCCTGCGCCGACCCCAGCTCCGGTCGTTGTCGCACCAGCGCCAGCGCCGGTTCCGCCGGTTGCTGCAGTGGCCCCGCCAGCACCCGTGCCTGTTCCAACGCCAGCCCCGGCGCCTGCCGCGCCAGTCGTTGCTGCCTTGCCAGTGGTGAGCCCGTATCTGTGGTCGGCGCAGAAGACCGCTGATGGCATCACCCTCACTGGTTCCGTGCCGTCTGAAAGCGCCCGTGCTGTCCTGCTCGGATCGCTAAAAGCATCGTCTCCGAGCGCCAAGATCAACGATCAGATGAAACTGGCAACAGGCCTGCCTGCCAGCGTCGACTATGGCGTCGCGACGGGCTTCCTCGGCAACTTTATGGCGAATCTGAAGACCGGCACCGCCAAACTCTCGGATGGCGCTTTGACGCTGTCTGGCGAAGCCAATGATACCGCTGCCTACGCAACGGCGACCAAGGCCATTGCCAGCCTGCCAGGCGGCATGAAGATCGACACCGCGTCGATCCTGCCACCGCGCGTTGCCGACTATGTCTGGGGTGCACGCCAGGAAAGCGGCGTCGTCACCTTGACCGGCTTCTATCCGGACGAACCGACCCGGCAGGCCATCCGCTCAGCCGTCAGTCTGAAATTCCCAGGTGCCCGCATTGATGACAAACTGGTCATCGCCTCGGGTGCACCAACCGGGTTGCAGGCGGCAGCGCAGCTTGGCCTGGAACAGCTGGCACTGCTGGAAAGCGGCTCAGCCAACATCGACGGCAAGAAACTGGTGGTCGCTGGCATGGCGTCATCCGAGGCCATCGCCAATACGGCCAAGGATGCCGTTGCTAAGGGCGCCGGTGGTTTGACGGGCGAATCGAAGATCACGTTCCGCCCGCCAGTCGCCCCGCCAGCTCCGGCGCCGGTCGCGGCGGCACCCGCAGTGCCAGCACCAGCTCCGGTTGCAGCTACGCCACCGGCGCCAGCTCCGGCAGCTCCAGCTCCGGCCCCTGCTGCTCCTGCGGCACCGAAAGTCGCCACTCCAGCTCCGGCGGCTCCGGTTCCAGCGCCTAAAGCACCACCCGTTGCGGCAGCCCCTGCCGCCCCGGCAAAACCTGCAGCCCCAGTTGTCGCCAGCAGTGACACCTGCGAGCAGGATCTCGGCACGGCAATGAAAGCCAGCCGCATTTTGTTCAACAGTGCCAGCGCCTCGCTGCGCCGGGAATCGCAGCCCGTCCTGTTGCAGATCGCGGCGGCCATCAAACGCTGCGGCGACCGCAAAATTGAGATCGGCGGCCACACCGACAGCACCGGCACTGCAGGCTTCAACCAGAACTTGTCGAAAGGTCGCGCCAAGGCTGTCGCCGACGCGTTGGTCAAGACCGGCATTCCGATGACGCGCTTGCAGGTGGCTGGCTACGGCCCAGCCAAGCCAGTGGCACCGAACGACACCGAAGCTGGCAAGCTGCAGAACCGCCGGATCGAATTCACAGTCGTCCGCTAACCGCACAACTGACACTGCGGCGGTGTGCCGTCGCAGCGTCGCCCACTGACTGCATCACGCCGGACCTCGGTTTTGTCGAAGTCGCCGGTCTATCGAAGTCGCTGCCGGATGGCGGCATACCCAGCGCGGGAGTCACCCTATGTGGTACCTTTTGAACGCCTATTGGATACCGCTTTTGCTGGCGGGCTTGCTCGGCGTAATCGTCGGTTGGATGTCGTGTAATCGCCCCAGCGCCAACGATGCGAAACTAGGCTGGTTCTCCGGCTGGGTGCCATGGGGCATTGCTGCTGCCGCCCTCGCAGGCCTGGCCGCCGTGCAGACGCTGCTGCCCGGCAAACAGGGTCTGCTGCTGGATACAGCGCTGATGCTGTTTGGTACCTACATGCTGGGCTGCTGCATCGGCTGCATTCTGCGGCCTAAACCGGCGGCACACCTTGCGCACGCAACGGCTGGCGCAGCAAAGTCCGGCACATCAGGCAAAGTCGCAACAGCCGCCGCCGTCGGCACTGCCGCAACCGCCGCTGGCATAGCTTCCGCGAAGTCTGCATCAGCTCAGAACAAGAGCACAACAACACCAGTGGCCGACAAGACCGCCGACACCAAGTCAGCGACGACATCAAGCGCTGGCGCGGGCACCAACGGCACGGTCGTCACCGCCTTGGGCGCAGCTGCAACGGGCGTTGCCGCCACGGCGGCGGCGGCCAGCAAGGGCACTAGTACCGGCGATGCCAACATCAAGACCTTTACCAGTGCCGCGAAGTTCGGTCAGCGGCCAGAGCTCTACAATGCGCCACGCGGCGGCGGTAAGGGCGACGAGCTGTCGCTGATCTGGGGCGTGGCGGAAAAGCTTGAGCACAAGATGAACGCCACGGGCATCTGGCATTTCGACCAGATCGCCAACTGGTCGGCCGCCAACGTTGAATGGTTCGAGCACGAGTTCGAAGGCTTCAAAGGCCGCCTCGACCGCGATAAGTGGATCGAGCAGTGCAAAAAGTTGGCAGGCGGCTGGCGTCCCGATGGCCACACCGGGCAGCGTCCGAAGGTCTAGTTAGTTGAGGGAATACGGAGTAGGGAGTAGGAATTCGGTTTCTACTCCCAAACTCCAAACTCCCGCGAATCCATGACCTGCCAGCTCGACCATATCGCTATTATCGCGCCATCGCTGAAGGACGGCATCGTCTGGGTCCGCGAGTGCCTGGGTGTCTCGCCACAAATCGGCGGCCAGCACCCGCAAATGGGCACGCACAACATGCTGCTGCGGCTCGGCGAGGATTTCTTCCTCGAAGTCATCACAGTCGACCCGAACGCGCCGAAACCGGCGCATCAGCGCTGGTTCGGCTTGGACGACAAAGCCGCCGTCGACGACCATTGGCACGCTGGCACTAGATTGCGCGGCATGGTCGCCCGCACCGACGTGCTGGCGGCAACAGCGGCGCAATCGCCGGAGCTGCTGGGTACGCCGATGCGGCTCACGCGGGGTGAACGCGAGTGGCAGTTTGCGGTGCGCGGCGACGGTCGCCTGCCGATGGACGGGGCGGTGCCGCACCTAATGGATTGGGGCCCCCAAGGCCCGGCCGCGCCGAAACTGCCGGATCTCGGCTGCAAGCTGATCGAACTGGTGCTGGAAACCCCAGCCCCTGAGGCGATCCAAGGCGTTTATGACCGCATTGGCCTGTTTGACGCCCCGAAGCTGCGCCTTGGCGCCAAGCAAAAGCTAATGGCCGTCATCGAGACGCCAACCGGGGTGCATCTGCTGACGTGAGGCATTCGACCCCAGCCCGTGCCCTTGGGCTTCGCTCCCCGATTGAGTAAGGTGAAGCAACCATATCACCAGACCGGAACATCGATGGCAGCAGAACCTGAACCCCAACTCGGTCATAACGGCGGGCCCGAGTTAGAAGATGACGATCCGACTGGGCGGCTGCTGTTCGTCAAGTGGGCCTGGACCCGTGCCCATGACGAAGCCTGGAAAACGCCGCCGTTGGATATCCTGCGGTTTCGCGTCGCTCGGGCAGAGGCGGCAGGCCTGACTTATCGCGAGTACATGCTGCAGCTGCTCGATACCGGCACCTACGCGCAGGCAAAGCCCGCCGGATCCGAGACCAAGCCAAAGCGGCCGTTGGCCAAACCGGGTGCGCCGAACCATGCGCTGAGAGCCGCACCCGACATCATCAAAACCACGACCATGCCACCAGTTGCGGTAAAATCAGGCCAATCGCCAGCAAACGCGCCCACAACTTCTGTGGACAGCCGGGTTGCACATGCCCGCAAACCATCACCAATGACCGTAAGTGGATTGCATAAAGTTCACAAATGACGGCACTTGCAACTACAGCCCTCATCCCCATGTATGGGACGAGACAAACCCGGGAGTATCTCTAATGACGCCTGAAGAACGCCAGATGATCGCCAACGTGTTTGATAGGATGCGCGCCGTCGGCCGCTTTGAGAAAGACCACGATGCCGAAGCCTTCATCAACCAATCCGTTCGCCAGATTCCAGATTCCGCCTACCTGCTGATCCAGTCAGTGCTGGTGCAGGAGCAGGCACTTGCCGGTGCTGATGAGCGCATCCGCATGCTCGAAGGTCAGGTCGCTAGCCTTGAAGCCGCACGCGCTCCGGCAGCACCAGCCGCATCAGGCGGGTTCCTCGGTGGCCTGTTCGGCTCGAAGCCAGCAGCCAGCGTACCAGCGACCGGTGGCCGTCAGTCCCCGAGCTTTGGCGGCGGCGGTGCCTCGTCATCACCGTGGGGCAACGCAGCTCCCGGCAATGCCGGTGGCTTTCAGCAGCAGGCTCAACAGCCGCAGTATCAGCAACAGCAGGCAGCCCCGGCTGGTGGCGGCTTCATGAAGCAAGCAATGACCACTGCTGCTGGTGTGGCAGGTGGCATGCTGGCCGCTAACGCCATCGGCAACATGATGCGCGGTAGCAACCCGAGCCAGGACCCATCGAACAGCACGTCTGGCGGCTCACGCGAAGAGACCGCAGCATCCAGTCCGGCAGCCCCTGAAGGCGGCCAGTGGCAGGACGCTAACAACAACGATCCTGGCAACTATGACAACTCCGCCGCCCAAGAAGTGGACACGTCAGATAGCTGGGGCAGCGGCAACGATTTTGATACGGACGCCTGAACCGCTGTCATCTGAGTACAAATAAAAAGCCCGCTTCATCATCTGATGAGGCGGGCATTTTTTATGGCACGCGTTGCCCCAAGCAAGACGCTTAGTTGCCGCTGGCCGCGCCGCCGCCGCCGCCTTCAGAGCCGCCTTCTGCGTTCTTGGCCTTCGACGTCGCATTGCTCATGCTGGAGTTAAAGAACACGGGATCATCGCCAACAGTGACAGTCGGATTGCACTGCGGCGAGCAGTTCCACGACTGGCGGGTCACGCCGCGCTGGACATGGACGATCTTGTTCACATCGCGCTCCACCATAATGCGCTGGTCTTGGATGACATTGCGGTCAGCATCAAGAATGATGATGTTGGTAATGCCAAACGCCTTGCCGGTGATAACCAGCAAATTGCCGCCCTGAATCGACACGTCAGCAATCGTTGGGTTACCAATGATGATATCTGCGGCCGGCCGCGGCAAACGCAGCAATTGGCTTTGATCGTATTTCACAACCATATCAGCAGCAGCCGAGCTGCTGATGTCAGTTGCCAGAGCGGCCATCATCGCCGCGCCGGCCAGAAGGGTGGCTGTAGGGCCTGAAATACGCCGAAACGGAGAAGTGATGTAGGTCGACATGACGCTGATCCTTGTGATCCCAAACTTTATCCAAGACACTTGAGACCATTTGCCCACCAATTTATGAAAAAATCACAAAGATGCGGATTAAAACTGCACGGGTCATCTCAAAACAGACCTCAACACTCTTTTAACCGACTGTTTATATGATCCCACATACTGTCCGTGCTCAATTGTTTGCACCGGCTTGCGTCCTGTCTGCGTTCACACTGATCAGTTGGGCCTTAGGAGGCTATCCGTGAACGCCGCGCGCCGCACAATATGGTTCTTGACGGGCTTTGCCAGCGCCACCGCGTTGACCGCCGTGCTGGAGAGCGGCACCGCGCTCGCTCAGTCATCGTCACCCACCACCATCAACCCGGTATCCCGCCCGCAGGCCGTGCCGCAGCGGCGTGGTGGCTTGCCACCCGTGCTGGACACAACTGATCAGGCCGTCATTCGGAGCACGGCACCACAGCGCAGCGGCGCACCCGCCATCGTGTCGGAAGACGGCAACCCCGATGCCGAGCGGAGTGAAGGTGCGGAAGAGACCGATGATCTGCTCAACCCGCGCCAGGGCCAGCAGGAAGGTGTCGGTCAGCGCCGCGCCATCCTCGACGGCGACCTCAATCCGCCTGAACCCGATCCAGTGCTGGACGGTGTCATCACCACAGGCGAGCCGCGCCCCGCCCTCGACGGCGCTGATCCGACCGCGCTTGATAACCGTCCGCCGGAAGACATTGCCGTCTTCGAAGCGCCGCCCGCCGGTTTTGACGCCCAGCTATTCCAGATCGAAATTGACCCGATCCTCGACCGCCGGCCGGCTCAGCTGTTCCGGTTCGAGCCGTTTGAAGCGCGCGGCATTCGCCTCGGCACGTTCGTGCTGCTGCCGGAAGTGGAATATGGCAACGCTTTTCAGTCGAACGTATTCAGGGCCCCCAACGCGCGCTCGGACATGTCGCTAGAAATCAGACCGACGGCGCGCCTGGTCTCGAACTGGCGTCAGCATGCGGTGGAATTTCGTGCCACTGGTGCGCTCAGCTATTTCGCCGAATTCGACACTGAGAACGACAAAAGCTATGCCCTGGAAGCCCGCGCCCGCTACGACATCGGCCGTCGCACCAACATTGAAGTTCTCTCGTCACGCGCCGTGACCCAGGATAGCCGCTCCAACATCAACGCGCCCGGCGCCGCTGCCGCCCGCTCCGACATCACTACGGACGTCGTGGCGATGGCGTTCAATCACCGCTTCAACCGGCTCGGCATCCAGCTACGCGGCTCAGTGACCGAGGCGGATTTCGCACCAGTTGCCAGCAATGCTGGCGGCACGATCAGCAACAACGACCGTGACATCCGCACGAGCGATCAAGCCGTTCGGGCCAGCTGGGAGTTCAAGCCGACGTTGTTCGCATTCGTCGAAGCCGGGCTGAACCAGCGTAACTACCAAACGGCCGCCTTGAGCGACGGCTTCAGTCGCGACTCGCGCGGCGCGCGCTATCGCGTCGGTGTCAGCTTTGGCAATGCGGGCCAGCGCTTGCGTGGTGAAGCCAGTGTCGGCTACGCCCACCAGCGTCCGAATGACGGGCGCTTGGCTGATATCGGCGGGTTTATCCTCGACGCCAACCTCGGCTACCGGATGTCGGCGCTGACGTCATTTTTGCTGACAGCGCGGTCGGACATCCAGGAAAGCTCGCTCAGCGGCAGCGGCGGCGCGCTGACCCGACAGGTTGGTGCGGAAGTGCGCCACTCGTTCCGACGCAATCTGATTGCTAGCGCCGGTCTTACCTATAGCGTCGCCGATTTCGAGGGAGTGGCGCAGGTCGAGAAAGAAGCCCGCGCCAA
>JAYSVA010000558.1:0-12408 GCA_043718785.1 Hyphomicrobiaceae bacterium | reverse complement strand
ACGCCGGTATCACCAAGGACATGACCTTCGCCAAGATGACCAAGGCCGACTGGGATGCCGTCATCCACACCAACCTTGATAGCGCATTCAACATGTCGAAGCAGGTGCACGCGGGCATGATCGCGCGTGGCTGGGGCCGCATCATCAACGTGTCGTCAGTCAACGGCTCGAAGGGCGCGTTCGGCCAGACCAACTACGCCGCCGCCAAGGCTGGCATGCATGGCTTCACCAAATCGCTGGCACTCGAGTCCGCCCGCAAAGGCGTGACGGTCAACACGATCACGCCGGGCTACATCGGCACCAAGATGGTCACCGCCATCCCGAAAGAAGTGCTCGACACCAAGATCATCCCGCAAATTCCACAAGGCCGTCTCGGTAAGCCTGAGGAAGTCGCGGGCCTGATCATCTATCTCTGCTCGGAAGAAGCCGCCTTCGTCACCGGCGCCAACATCGCCATCAACGGCGGCCAGCATATGAGCTGATTAGCTTCTGGTAGGTTGGGTCAAGCATTGATGTGGAGCAACGCGTCACATCAATGCGCGACCCAACAATTTCGGGCGCAATTCGCGAGGATGTGCCGTGGATGTTGGGTCGCGCGAGAGGGCTTGACCCAACCTACGCTGCTCGGCCTACTCGTATTCGCCGTTAATGCCGCGCGCCCGGGCCGGTCGTCCCGGAGCGGGTATTCCAAAACGCCGCTTACGCTCAAGTTCGGCCCGAGCCAAACTTGCTATCCCGGCCTTCCGACCATTGGAACCGCCTGCCCGCGCGACAAACGTTTTTAACTTTGTAATTCGCCATTCAAGTGCGCTGAGCGTGAGTTGATCGAGCGGCGGCAACTTGGTTCTTTTGCCCATGACCTACCCCAGCACCCTCCGACAAGCCCCCACCGCCTTCACCCTTACCTCATCTGACAGTGGCGATATCGGTGCCCGCACCCGGTTCCAACTGGGGTCGCCGGTTTTGTCGGCGATCAGTGCCTTCACCGTTTGCAGCACCGGGAAGCTGACGACGGCATCAACCAGCGCTGTGATCACCGGATCGTCCGTGCCCTCGTGCACCATTTTCCGCAAGCGGCCGGCCTCCGTATTGGCCAGCCCACAAATGGAGCCCTGGCCACCGCCACGAACGGCGCGTGCCAAGTGGCGTTCGTCGCCGATCAGGATGGCGATGTCGCCGTGCTCTTTCAGCAAACGCTCGGTGTAGGGCCAATTGCCCGAGGAATCCTTGACGCCAATGACGACGCCGGGATGCGCCGCTCGTAGCCGCGTTACCAGCTCATGGCTGATGGTGACAGCCGTCTGGCTCGGCAGATTGTAGACGATCATGTCGCGGCATTGCGCGCCAAGGGCCGTGAAGAACTGCGAGTGCCAGTGGAACAGTCCGTCATCGCTGACGCCCTTGATGTAGAACGGCGGGGCCAGCAGCACGTGGCGGCAATCGAGGTCCAGGGCCTGTTTCGCCTGCACCACCGCTTCCTCGACGGTGGTCGCCATCACAGCGGCCCCAACATGGCGGCGGAAATCGAAGCCCGCTTTTTTGAACGCAGCGTACACAGCGGCGCGTTCTGCCGGGCCAATCGCGAAACCTTCGCCAGTGGTGCCGAACAGCGTGACGCTGTCGGCCCCCTCTGCCATCACACGGCGGGCGTGGGCAATGAGGCGTTCGCTGTCGATGCCGCCGGTTTCCAGGAATGGCGTGGATAGCGCGCAGCTCAGGCCGAAACGCTCTTTTGTGGCACTCTGGGTCATCGCTAGCTCTGTCCTTGGCAGTGATGCATCACTTTGCCCGCGTTTTGCGCTATACCGAACGGCTTGGCAATCCACCCTTGTCTACGCGGCCTCAGCGGCTCAGAGATGCAGCCGTGTGGGTATGCAAAACTCCGGGCCTGCGGCAAGGATGAAAACCTATGCCCTGATTTCGGTTATCCCTGAAAGTTCGCCCATGCCAACCACTTTCCTGCGCGATCCGGTGCGCCGCAGCGTCGCCCTGCTGGCGGTTTGCCAAGCGCTGTTCCAGTCGGTGCAGAGCATGGCGATCACGGCGACACCGCTGGTCGGGTACATGCTGCTCGGTGAGGACAAGAGCTTCGCGACGCTGCCGATCTTCCTGGTGCATTTCGGCCTGCTGATCACCACGATCCCCGCCTCGTTCTTTATGGCGCGGTTTGGCCGCCGCGCCGGGTTCACGGTCGGTGGCATCGCCGGCATCATCTGCGGGGCCGTGGCCGCCTACGCGATTTACGTCCGCTCGTTCGAGCTTTTGTGTGTGGCAGCACTGTTCCAGGGCGTGGCGGCATCGTTCGCTTGGTACTTCCGGTTCGCCGCCGCTGATGCCGCCGATGCCAGCTACAAGGCGAAGGCCATCTCGTTGGTCATGGCTGGCGGCGTGGTTGCCGGCTTCCTCGGGCCGCAGACGGCGAAGTGGTCGGTCGATATGTTCGCGCCCGTCACGTTTGCTGGCATTTACGTCATGGTTATGGTGTTCTCGATCCTCATTCTGGTCGTGGTGCAAATGCTGCGCATTCCGCCGCTGACCGCCGTCGAGAAGGCCGAGGGCGGACGTCCGATGAAAGTGATCATCCGCCAACCCGCCTACATTGTGGCGCTGGCATCGTCGATGTTTGGCTTCGCGACCATGACGCTGGTGATGTCGGCGACGCCGCTGGCGATGCTGGCCTGCGGCTTTAAGTTTGCCGACAGCGCCACCGTTATCCAGGGCCACGTCATCGCGATGTTCCTGCCGTCGTTCTTCACTGGGCACCTGATCGCCAAGTTCGGGGTGCTACGGATCATTGCGGTCGGCGCATTGCTGCAAGCGGCCTGCGCCTTGGTCAATCTCAGCGGCATTCAGTTCGCGCATTTCTTCATCGCCAACATCCTCGTCGGCCTCGGCTGGAACTTCACATTCGTCGGCGGCACAACGCTGCTGACGAGCACCTACCGCCCGGTCGAGCGCGCCAAAGTCCAGGCCAGCCATGACTTTGTGGTCTACGCCACCACCGCCACGGCCGCTGGCGTGTCCGGGCTGTTGGCGGCCGGCCCCGGCTGGAACGCCATCAACCTGACGGCCTTGCCGATGATGGGCGTGGTGCTGATCGCCGCCTGCGGATTGATGGCGTACCAACGTCGGCAGGTGCCGGTTCCTGTCTGATGCATCACGGTGCTGACACCACATTGCAGTCTAGTTACCGACGGACACACGATGTGATTCGCGCGTGCAGAATAAGCTGTGTCACACTCGTGTCGGGAAAGGGTGGGATGAACACTAACGCGAGCTGGCACCACAAGAATTTATAAAAAGCCTCACAGCCGTGACCTCAGTCCTTACAGACGGAGACATCCCCAGATGCAGTCACCATTTAATCCGTTATCCGGGAAACTTCTGCCAAGCTGCCTCTTGGCCCCCATTCAGAAAGCCCCCGGCAAGGAATTTGAGAAAATCTATTCGAGAACGCAGTCCTCTGCGGCACCTTTCTGTGCCCTGAGCCGTCAGCAATTCGCCGATCAAGTCCTCGACTTCAACTGGTTGCGCCGGATCTGGCGCATCGATATGCACCACACTTGGTTTCCGACCCACGCCAGCTACGACGGCGTTGGCTGCATCGAACGGATGGACCGCTTCCACCGGGAGGAGCGCGGTTTCGACTGCATCGCCCAGCACGTCTCGATTGCGCCGGATGGCACCATCTGGACCGGCCGCGACTGGAACAAGACGCCAGCCAGCGTCGGCTACGGCATGAACGAAGGCGTCTTCATGTTCGAGGTGATCGGCAACTTTGATCACGACCATGACCGGCTGGAGGGCGACCAGCTCGCTAGCGTCATCACCGTGATCGAAACGGTGCAGGCGCGGTTCCGGCTGCCGGTGCAGGCGCTGCTATTCCACCACGAAGTGCCGCAGACTGAGAAAACCTGTCCAGGCAGCAGCGTCGAGAAGCCTCACATCATGCGGCTGGTCAAAGCAGCGCGCCAGGGCAGCGAGCTCGCGGTCGCGGATGCCTAAGGCTTGAGTGGTGCGTCAGGCTCGTCATCCTCCGGCGTCGGTCCAAGTGGAGCGTCGTCATCTTCAATTTCCGGGCGTGGCCGTGCATCGCGCCCGTCCAGGTCCCAAGGGGCCGCGAACGCGCCCAGCCGCGATCCTGCCGCAGGATCATTGCGGCCCGAAATGGTCCGCCGCATATCGCGCACCACGGCCCACGGTCGGTCGCCCCGGGACTGCGCAACATTCGTCATCCGCACGGTCTGATCCGGAGCTTTGCCGTCGATATACAACGTGTGCGTGCCGCGAGCCCTGAGGTCGAAGAAGTCGATGGCGACGCCACGTGGCTGACAACCCGGCGGCATCGGGAACACCAACAGCAGAATCTGCGCATGTCTGCAGTCATCGGCCAGCGCCGCCGGATGCCGGACCACCGCGACGGGAAGTCCCTTCACTGTTGCCGTGCACCCCGCAGCATCGCAGCGGAACGCTTGCGCCGTCACGGCTTTGATCTTGCGGTTGTCGCCGTCATGCTCCAGCCAGCGCGCCAACTCGAACGCGGCCCCCTTCGCGGGCAAGGCAGACAGCTCGTTCGCCGCTGTCCGCACCGCCACCAGCTGACCGTCACGGCCAACCAGAATGTCCGGGTGGCGCAGCGTCGGTGCCAGACCAATGCCAGCCGCAATGGCGGCGACACCCAGCAGCCGCCACCGCCGCATCCACAAGCACAGCCACAGGCCCCCCGCGATCATCAGCACAAACGAAAGGGTGGGGATCGCTGGCGTTCGCAGCACTGCCCCCGGCAGCCGCGCCACTGCATAAGCGACCCAGGTCATCGCGTCGATGCCGTGCCCCATCACCCATAGTGCCAACGCCTCCAGCCCGAACGGCATCAGCACCAGCACACCCAACGCTGCTGGCATGACGATGATATCGCACAGCGGCATTGCGATCATGTTGGCGATGATCGCATACTGTTGCGTGGTATGAAAATGATACACTGTGAACGGCGCGACCGCGAACCCGGCGATCAACGTGCTGAAGATGATGCCCCCCAGGATCAGCAGCATATTCATGATCGCACCGCGCTCAGACGGATGCAGCCGCGCGGCATCGCGTTGGCGCTGGCGCTCGCGCAGATACTCATAGGTTGAGATCATCGCCACCACGGCCGCGAAAGACATCTGGAAACCGAGATCGAAGACGTTCTCCGGGAACACCAGCAGGATCAGCAGCGCCGCCAGCGCCACGTTGCGCAGCGCCAACGCCGGACGGTCCAGAATGATCGCGAAGAACATAACGCTGATCATCAGCCAGGACCGCACCGTCGCCGGAGCCGAGCCGGAAATCAGCAGATAACCTAACGCCGCAATCGTCGCCCCTGCCGCCGCCCACTTCTTGATCGGATAATCTAGCGCCACGCGCGGCCACAACGCTAACCCGAACCGGATCAGCCAGAAGATCGCCCCGGCCATAATGACCATATGCAACCCGGAAATCGATAGAATGTGGAATAGACCGCTGTCCCTGTACGCATCGTTGGTGGCTTGGCTGATGCCGCCGCGTTCGCCAGTGATCAGCCCTTTAGCGATCTCGCCGGTTTCGTTCGGCATCGCCGCCGTGATGCGCCGGTTGATCGACCACCGCACCTTTTCAATGGCCGCCCAGAACTGCAAGGATAGCGGCGCCGGTCCGATGTCTGGATCAAGTACCGGCTTGGCCAGGGCAAAGCCGACGCCGCCGAGCCGGTTGAACCAGGCCGCACGTGCAAAGTCATAGTCGCCGGGCAATGAGGGGATGGCGGGCGGAGCCAGCGTCGCCTTCAGCCGCACGCCATCGCCGGGCTTGAGGCCGGGCAGCGTCGCCATCGTCCGTACGCGCACCCGATACGGCCGCTTCTCCGGTGCCAAGGCTCCCAGCGTCACAACCCGGATGGTCAAGCGCTGGCCCCGGTTCGGGCGCGGCTCCACCAGCTCGACGAAACCGCTGACGTCGACCAGCCCATATTGCCGCTCCAACACGGGCGAGCGGGCCATCTCGGTGCGCAGCTTCGTCAGCCCGAACCCGAGTGACATCGCCAACACGGCACCGCCGACGATGATCGAACCGTCGCCTTCCCGCCAGACCACGCTGACTACCAACGCGACCGCCAAGGGGATCAGCGCCACCGATAGCAGCGGTTCCGTTGGCAGCATGAAATAGCCGACGACGCCGAGGCCCAGCATCACCGGCAGCCACAGAAACCAGCGGTTCTGTTCGGCCTCCAGTTGCGCCACCAGCGCGGGCCACGTCGCGAACGCAGGCCAGCGCCAGCGCGGCCGCTCGGCCCATCGCTCGTCCACCCCCGCTACGCCCACATCCGCCAAACGCTTAACTCCCCGTACTTTCTCTCCCTCTCCCCGTTGTCTGCACTTCAACGGGGAGAGGGCCGGGGTGAGGGGCGGCCACTTGCGAGAGCCCACAGAAACTGGCGTCTCTGGTTCTCAACGCTGTGCCATCCGTGATGCCGCCCCTCACCCTAACCCTCTCCCCGCAAACGGGCGGGGAGAGGGGACTTCTTGCCGTCTGGATGTCCCGCTACCCCCTCGAGTTGGGCCATGCTACACCCGCGCCAAAGAGAATGCTGACGCAAAAACCATGAGACCTTGTGATTATGTCAGACGCCCCAATAGCATCCCCAAAAAAGCCTGTCGTGACCCGCTTTGCCCCGTCGCCAACCGGCTATCTGCACATAGGCGGCGCGCGGACGGCGCTGTTTAACTGGCTGTTCGCCAAGCACATGGGCGGCAAATTCCTGCTGCGCATCGAGGACACCGACCGCGAACGCTCGACCGACGATGCCATCAAAGCCATCATCGACGGCATGAAATGGCTAGAGCTCGACTGGCACGGCGAGCCGGTGATGCAGTTCGCTCGCGCTGCCCTGCACGCCAAGGCCGCGGAGGCGATGCTGGCATCCGGCAACGCCTACCGCTGCTATCTCAGCCAAGACGAATTAGCGGCGGCACGCGCGAAGGCCGAGGCCGCGAAAATGCCGTTCACGGTGAATTCACCGTGGCGCGACCGCGACGCTAAAGATGCGCCGAAAGACATCAAGCCGACGATCCGCCTGAAGGCCCCGCGCGACGGCGAAACCGTGGTCGAGGACATGGTGCAAGGCCGCGTCACCTTCCAGAACAAGGAGCTCGACGACCTGATCATCCTGCGTTCCGACGGCGTGCCGACCTACAACATGGCCGTCGTCGTCGATGATCACGACATGGCCGTCACCCACGTCATCCGTGGCGTCGACCACCTGACCAACGCCGCCCGCCAGAGCCAGATCTACAAGGCGCTCGGCTACGACGTGCCGGTGTTCGGCCACGTGCCGTTGATCCACGGCCCCGATGGCGCGAAGCTGTCGAAACGCCACGGTGCCCTTGGCATCGAGGCTTATCGCGCCATGGGATATCTGCCGTCAGCCCTGCAGAACTATCTCGTCCGCCTCGGCTGGAGCCACGGCAACGACGAGATTTTCACCCGCGAACAGATGATCGAATGGTTCGATGGCAACAACCTCGGCAAATCCGCCAGCCGCATGGACTTTAAGAAGCTGGAAGACACCAACGGACATTACATCAGAGGTGCCGACAACGCCGAGCTGGTCCGCCGCGTCCGTGACGCCTTGCCGGAGATGGAGAACGGCAAGGCGCTGGAGGCAGCTTACACCAAAGCCGGATGGGATAAGTTCGCCGCCATCATGCCCGGGCTGAAAGAGCGTGCCAAAACGCTCGTCGAACTGGTCGACGGTGCCAACTTCCTGATCGTCAAAACGCCCATCGTGCCCGACGACAAGGCGCTGAAACTACTCGATGCCGACGCCAAGGCGCATATCGCCGCCCTCGCCACCCGGTTCGCGGGCGTTACAACCTGGGACGCCGCTTCCCTGGAGGCCGAAGTCCGCACCTTCGCCGAAGCCAGCGACCTCAAACTCGGCAAAGTCGCCCAGCCGCTCCGCGCCGCCCTAACCGGCCGCGCCGTCTCGCCGCCGGTGTTCGACGTGATGGCCGTGCTCGGGCGGGAGGAGAGCTTGGCGCGGCTGAGGGCAGTGGCGTGAGGTCCGAGCGCAACTACCTGCAATCCAGTCGGCGATTGCTACTGGAGGGAGGGCTCCAGTTCAGGCACGTTTGGCCTGCGGCCGAGAGACAATAGTCTCCTGGTTTAAGCATACTCCCGGCGCATGGCGGCAAGTCGGTGTTCGAGTTTTTTGTAGCTATAGGTTTCTTCTCCGGCGCGCTGACATTTCGCTCCGGAGGCGGGGCGGGCTTTGCAATGATCTTCCCGACACACTTTCCACCTTTCTCCTCTTCGTCAGCTTCGCAGACCAACGGACAGACCCGCGCCCGGCGTGAAGTCAAAACTTCAAGTACTGCTTCATTCGGGGAACCCGATTCCAGCTTGATTCTGGCCAGTTTGGCGAACCGTTCCAACGCCGCGCGGCCGTTGGCTCCCCACTTGCCGTCAACGGCACCCGGTTCACAGCCGACGCGGACGAGCTCGGTTTGCAGTTTCCGGATCAGCGTCTCGCGGTCAATCTCGGGCGGCGCTGTCACCGCTGTGCGCTCGGTTTGCGTCGCGGCCAGCGCAACCCTGGCGGCTTCAGCGGTCTGGCGGGCTGTTTCGCGTTCGCGCTCGGCATTGGCTAATGCTGCCTTCGCCTTGGCTGCATCATCCTCGGCTCGTTTCAGTGCATCCGCTTGTTTCGTCTCGGTGGCCCGCTGAGCGGCTTCGGCTTGTCGGGCTGCTGCTAGCCGCTGCTCCTCATTACGTGCCCGCAACTCGGCTTCGCTGCGTTCCAATACCAGTTTCTGTTCGGCCTCGCGCTTGAGTTTGCCCAGCAGCACTTTGGCCAGCCCGGCAAACTTTCCATTCGGATACTGGGCCAAGTATATCTCAATGCCCGCTGCATCATTCATGTCTTTAGCGGTGTTCCAGAATGCCAACTCTTCTTGCTGGTCATGGGTCGGCCCCACCGGTTTCGCTGGCACCGGTTCGGGAGCAGGTGCATCCGGAAAATAAAATTTCGCCGTCAGTGCCGAATGTTCCCAAGGGACCTGGGCGCGTTTGGTGGTCGTGATTACGTCATTCCGAACGCCAATCAGCAATGTGGAGAGGTCGTCTCGGGTCTTGCCGGTCTGGTTGGACAACTGGCGTAGCAGGGCGCCAGCAAATGGAGAGTTCCGTCCTGTGCCGTCTTCGGCGACATTGCCGGGTTGCGTTGAGAAACTGACAAGCGTGCCAACCCCCGCCTCGACACTAGCGAGGCCCCGTCCAATGGCCACAGAGCGGGTCCCCATGGCACGCGCAAGGTTGCGGGCCAATGGATTGTTGCGGCAGGCGTCCAGAAACAGGATGCTCGACTGGGTCTCTCGCTCCATTGTGCGCTGTATAAGATCAAGGCGGACGGTCTCGAAATCGAGGCCCGAAGTCTCGGTCAATTTGGCATCGATTGGTACCAGATAGTTCTGTGCGCCGACTTGCAGGCCGTGCCCGGCATAGAAAAACAAACCGGCGTCCGCGCCGCCCAGGGCGCGGGCGAATTCCAGGATGGTCCGGTCCATTCCAGCTTTATCGAGGTCAAATGCCTCGATCACTTTGAAGCCGAAGGATTTGAGTGCCTTGGCAACGTCGGTAGCGTCGTTCCGGGGGTTCGGTAATGCCGGAGCGTGCACGTAGGCGGAATTGCCGATGACTAAAGCTACACGCTTGCCAGCCGCTTCTCCGCGGTGCGTCGCGGAAAGTAGGCAAAGTGCAACAATAAAGCACAGAATTCCCGCGCGCCTCATGAGCACTTGTCCTCAAAATTGTTGAACCAACATTTGAGGATAGTAATTCAAACAATTCGGCACGCACAAGTGCCTGCAGGCGGCGACGGCACTTAATCACTATCGCGGCGCGTTCAGCCGGTTCAAGTTAAAGGGCTCAATGCCCGCCGCCGCTCATCGCCTTGACGATGGACTCCGTCATCTTTTTAGCGTCGCCGAACAGCATCATGGTGTTGTCTTTGTAGAACAGCGTGTTGTCGATGCCGGCGTAGCCGGAGGCCATGCCGCGCTTGTTGAACATCACGGTGCCGGCTTTCCACACTTCCAGCACGGGCATGCCGTAGATTGGCGACTGCGGATCGTCCTTGGCGGCGGGGTTCGTCACGTCGTTGGCGCCGATGACGAAGGCGATGTCGGCCTGGCTGAACTCGCCGTTGATGTCTTCGAGTTCGAACACTTCATCGTAGGGCACGTTGGCTTCGGCCAGCAGCACGTTCATGTGGCCGGGCATACGGCCTGCCACCGGATGGATCGCGTACTTCACCTCGACGCCAGCCTTCTTCAGTGTGTCGGCCATTTCTCGGACGGCGTGCTGTGCCTGCGCCACCGCCATGCCATAGCCCGGCACGATGATGACCTTGCCCGCGTTCTTGAGCATGTACCCGGCATCTTCAGCCGAGCCTTGCTTAACCGGGCGCTGTTCGGCACCACCGCCAGCAGGGCCAGCGGTTTCACCGCCGAAGCCGCCAAGGATGACCGAGATAAACGAGCGGTTCATGCTCTTGCACATGATGTACGACAGGATCGCGCCGGACGAGCCGACCAGCGCGCCGGTGATGATCAGCGCGATGTTGCCGAGCGTGAAGCCGATACCAGCCGCCGCCCAACCCGAATAGGAGTTCAGCATCGACACGACGACGGGCATATCCGCGCCGCCAATCGGGATGATGAGCAGGCCGCCAAAGATCAGCGACAGGATCACAATCAGCCAGAAGGCGAGATGGCTCTCAGTCTGGCAGAAGTAGACGATCAACAACACAATGGCGGCGGCCAGCGCGATGTTGATGACGTGGCGCATCGGCAGCATGATCGGCTTGCCGCCCATCTTGCCGGACAGTTTCGCGAACGCGATGACGGAACCAGTAAACGTGATGGCGCCGATGGCCGCACCGACAGCCATTTCCGCGAGACTGGCGCCTGAGATGAACGAAGCGCGGCCAATCCCGAACGCTTCCGAGGCATTGAGCGCTGCCGCGGCGACGAACACCGCCGCCAAGCCGACCAGCGAGTGGAAGGCGGCGACCAGTTCCGGCATTGCCGTCATCGGAATGCGTTTCGCGGTGACCGCACCAATGACGCCACCCAGGCCGAGTCCGCCGAGGATCAACGCCCAGCTCAGGAACGAGTCCGGTGCCTCGATGTTGGCCAGCGTCGTCAGCACAGCGATGGCCATGCCGACCATGCCGAACATGTTGCCGCGACGTGACGATTCCGGGCCAGAAAGGCCCTTCAGCGCCAAGATAAACAGCACACCGGAGACGAGGTAGAGAATGGCGGTAAGATTGGCGCTCATGATAAATTAGCCTGCTGATCGACGTTTCAAGTAATGCCAGTATGAGACCCAGAAAACGGGCGGGGATTACTTTTTTGCGTCTTTTTTCTTGTACATGGCGAGCATGCGCTGGGTGACGAGGAAGCCGCCGAAAATGTTGATGGCGGCCATCACCAGCGCCAGGAAGCCGAAGAACTTAGCAATGCCGGCTCCCGACTTGATGGCGTCCACGCCAACGGCGAGCAACGCACCCACCACAATCACGGAGGAGATGGCGTTGGTGACGGCCATCAGTGGCGTATGCAACGCAGGCGTCACGCTCCACACCACGAAATAGCCGACGAAGATGGCGATGACGAACACCATGAACTGGTAGACCGCCGGTGACACGTCGAAGCCGCCGCCCGCATGGGCCAACGAGGAGGATGCCAGCAGCGCCAGCAGACTGAGAGTGATGCGCATGGTTCAGGCCCCTTCTTTTGGCAGCAAGCTGGCGTGCACAATCTTGCCGCCCTTGGCGACGAGCGTGCCTTTGACCAGTTCGTCGTCCCAGTTGACCTTCAGCGACTTGTCCGTTTTGTCGAACATCGTCTCGAGGAAGGTGAACAGGTTTTTGGCATACAGGCTCGACGCGTTGACCGGCACGGTACCGGCCAGGTTCAGCGGCCCAACGATGCGAACGCCGTTATGCTCGACGGTTTTACCGGGCTGCGTTAGCTCGCAGTTGCCGCCGCGCTCAGCGGCCATGTCGATGATGACGGCCCCCGGCTTCATACTCTCGACCTGCGCGCGCGTAATCAGCTTTGGTGCCGGACGGCCTGGGATCAGCGCCGTGGTGATGACGATGTCCTGGGTCTTGATGTGCGTCGACACCAGCTCAGCCTGCTTCTTCTGGTACTCAGCCGACATCGGTTTGGCGTAACCGGCGGCGGTCTGGGCCTGCTTGAATTCGTCATCTTCGACGGCAATGAACTTGGCCCCCAGCGATGCCACCTGTTCCTTGGTGGCCGGGCGCACGTCCGTCGCGGTGACAATGCCACCGAGGCGGCGGCCCGTGGCGATGGCCTGCAA